>JAPKDN010000918.1 GCA_028822575.1 Alphaproteobacteria bacterium
GATCGTGTCCCAGCGCGTGGTGTAACTGACCGGCCATGGTCAGGCGTTTCCGGCTGGGCCGGATTGATCAGCGCGCCGCGATTGGCAGGCTGACGAGGGGATCATCGCTCATTTGGCCGATCGTTTCCAGTGTCATATATCGGGCGCGCTGGACGGCCCACTCGTCGTTTTGTTCGAGCAGGAGTGCGCCGACGAGCCGGACGATGGATTTGTCGTTTGGAAAGATCCCGACGACGTCGGTGCGCCGCTTGATCTCACCATTGAGCCGCTCGATCGGATTGGTCGAGTGCAGCTTGGTGCGGTGTTCTCTGGGGAACGACATGTAGGCCAGAACATCAGGCTCGGCATCGTCCATGATCGCCGCGAGTTTTGGCACTTTCGGACGTATCTGATCGGCGACAGCGCGCCATTGCTGGCTGGCGGTTTCAGGTGTTTCCTGGGCGAAGGCTGTGGCGATGAAGGCCGAGACCACGCGCCGGCCGCTCTTGCCGGCATGGGCGAGGACATTGCGCATGAAGTGGACGCGGCAACGCTGCCAGGTCGCGCAAAGTACCTTTGAGACAGCTGCCTTCAGGCCAAGATGCGCATCTGAGATGACCAGCTTCACCCCGCGAAGGCCCCGGCGGGTCAGGCTGCGCAGGAACTCGGTCCAGATCGGCTCGGCCTCGGATGTGCCGACCTCCATGCCCAGCACTTCGCGGCGGCCATCGGCATTGACGCCGACGGCGATGATCACCGCAACGGACACGATCCGCCCGCCGCGGCGGACTTTCAGGTAGGTTGCATCGATCCAGATATACGGCCAATCGCCCTCGATGGGGCGCTCAAGAAAGGCCTGCACCTTCTCATCGATCTCCTCACAGAGCCGCGAGACCTGGCTCTTCGAGATACCGCTCATCCCCATCGCCTTGACGAGATCATCGACCGAGCGGGTTGAGATGCCCTGCACATAGGCTTCCTGAATGACCGCTGTCAGCGCCTTCTCGGCCATCCGGCGCGGCTCCAGAAACGAGGGGAAGTAACTGCCCTTGCGCAGCTTCGGAATACGCAACTCGACCGTTCCGGCCCGGGTCTCCCAGTCTCTGTCGCGGTATCCATTGCGCTGGGCGAGACGCAGCGCGCTCTTCTCGCCATGCGCCGCCCCGGTGGCGGCCCCGACCTCCAGTTCCATCAGGCGTTCGGCCGCAAAGCCGATCATCTCACGCAGCAAATCGGCATCCGGGGTCTTCTCTACAAGCGTGCGCAGGTTCATCATGTCGTTGGTCATCGGTGGTATCTCCAGTTGTGGGTCGGTGTTGCAACCAAACCCTACCGGAAATCGCCGATGACCACCCGCAAAGTCGCCCGCCCCGCCAGCTCTCGGGACAAGCGCTGCGCGGGCGACTTCGCTAACTGTCAGCTACACCACGCCGCGGGACACGATCGCCCCTCCCGTCGCCAGATGCGGTAAACCCGCTTCTCGTTCACATGCCAGCCATCATTTCTGAGGAGCGCCGTGATCCGGCGATAGCCATACCGGCCGAACCGTTCGGCCAGGCGGATAATCGCCGATGTCAGGGCGTCCTCATCATCTCGCCGTATGGGCTGCTTGCGCTGGGTCGAACGGTGCTGGCCGATCACACGGCAAGCCCGGCGTTCGGAGACGCCAAGCTCTTCCACCACGTGATCGACTGCAGCACGACGACGCGAAGGGCTTAGAACTTTCCCCGCACGACTTCCTGAAGGATCTGGTTGTCCAGCGTGAGATCAGAGACTGCGCGCCGAAGCCGGGCGTTTTCCTTCTCCATATCTTTCATGCGCTTGGCTTGGTCGACCTGCAGGCCGCCATACTCTTTGCGCCAGCGGTAGTAGGTCTGTTC
>JAPKDN010000070.1 GCA_028822575.1 Alphaproteobacteria bacterium
GGTCTAAGCTTCATGATCAACGAAGAGGACGCGCCCACCGGACGGCCGGCGGGCAGACTATCCTGGGCTGGGCTTGGTAATTCCTACTTCTGGATTGATCTGAAGAATGGCATTGCCGGCGTTTATGCCACCCAGATACTGCCTTTCGTCGATACCAAGTCGCTGCCGCTATTTCTCGATTTCGAGACGGCGGTCTATCAAAACCTCGTTGAGATGGGAGGCGCACGATGAGTGATTTGGGTTCCGGACCAACCAATATCACCGAGCGCCGGCTTTGCGACCTGGCGCGGATCGTCCGCTCCAAGAACGCCGGGCCGGGATTGCTAACCATCGATCTGTTTTTCAATTCTGAGGCCGATTACGCCGACGCCATCGCCGCTGAGGGTTTGTGCGCTGAGGCGGTGGCCGAGCGTTATGGAGTCTCGGCCAACCAGGTGCGACGCATACCGTATCCACTCGCCAACGCGATCAAAATCACCATGGACCGGCCAATGACCGCCGGATCCCCAGGCGACGGTGATGTGTATGGTGCCCAACAGCACGCGCTGTTGCTTGACGTCGAGATACCTGAGGGAGGCCCGTCATGAGCAAGCTTGAACCCGTCCGTTTAATGTCTGCCTCTGGTCAGCTCGGCTATGGGGTGCTGAAACCGGCATTCGAGCGGGGTCTGACGCATGAGCCGCATATGATCGGTGCCGATATGGGCTCGGTCGACCCGGGGCCCGCCTATCTTGGCATGGGTAAGATGGCGACCGACCCGGAGATTACCCGTCGGGACCTCACCATGTTGCTGGAAGGTGCACGGGGTCTGGGGGTCCCGATGATCATCGGGACCGCAGGGACCGCCGGCGCGGCGCCGCATCTCGACGCGGTTCTGGAGATCGTTCGGGATATCGCCAAGGACCGGGGATTATCGTTTAAGCTCGCCTCGATCCGCGCGGATATGTCGAAAGAGCGGGTGCTGAAGGCGCAACGGGCCGGTGAACTCTCGCCGCTCGGCGCTTTTCCCGAGGCGAGCGAGGCTGATATTTTGGACAGCCCGCATATCGTTGCCCAGATGGACGAGGCGCCCTTAGTCGCGGCGCTGGAAGGCGGCGCCGATGTGGTGATCGCTGGGCGGGCCTGCGATACAGCGATCTATACGACCGTTGCGCTGATGCGTGGGCATGACCGTGCTCTGTCGACGCATATGGCCAAGATCATCGAATGCGCCTCGCTGTGCTGTGACCCTGGTGGACGTGATTCGATCATCGCGACCCTGGACGACGACGGGTTCACCCTGGATAGCATGAATCCGAATCGCCATGCCTCACCGACCTCCGTTGCGGCCCACGCTTTGTATGAGCAAGGCGACCCTTTCACGGTGCGGGAGCCTGGCGGTGAGTTGGATCTGTCTAAGGCTGTCTACACCGCCCAGGACGAGCATCGGGTTCGGGTGTCCGGCTCCACCTGGCGGGACATGAAGCCGAGCCTGAAGCTTGAAGCCGCCGCGCCGGCGGGTTTCCGCTGCGCTTTCTTCGCCGGCACCAGCGATCCGCGTGTGATCGAGCGGATAGAGCAGATTTGGGCTGAGGTTCGTGAGGTGGTTAGTGGTCTCGCTGGCGAGGATGCTGGCGACCTTCTGCGGGCCCGGTTCTATGGGCTGAACGGAGTTGTGAACTGGCCGACGGCTCCGGCCACGCCACCGCGCGAGATAGGGATCCTGGTCGAGTGCGTGGCGCCGACGCGGGAGCGGGCTAAATCGGTGATCACCGTGACCAAACAGTATTTCCTGCATCACGGCTTTCCGGGCCGCCTGTCGACCGCGGGTAATCTTGCTTTCCCCTTCACCCCACCCGAGCTTGAGGTCGGCCCGGCCTGGCGATTCTCGCTGCACCATGTGATGCAACTTCCGGACCCAGCGGAATTGAGAGATTTGTTTCCGATCGCCTATGAGGATCTTTGAGATTACTGACCGAATTTGGCGACCAGCGGTATGATCTTGGTCGAACGGCAAGCGATGGAGCGAGCCAATGAGTGGTGTATCCGATGGATTGACCTTGGACCGTGTCGCGACGATCGACATGGCGCCACTGAATGATGGAAGCGAGGCCGGGCTCCGCGCGGTCGCGGATGCCTTTCGCGCGGTGTTCGAGCGTGTCGGCTTTTTCATCCTGATCAATCACGGTATCGATCCGGCGCTGATCAAACGCACCTTCGGCGAGGCAGAGCGGTTCCACGCCCAACCCATGGACGCCAAGCTCTCGGTCATGATGAACGAGCATAACAACGGCTACATGACGATGAACCGCTATAACGTGCGAACCTCACGGGTTAGCGAGGAGGCCAAGCCTGACCGGAACGAGGCCTTTTTCATCAAGCGGGAGCGCGCGGCGGATGACCCCATGGCCCTGGGGGGACGGCGTTTCGCCGGGCCGAATGAATGGCCGAAGGACCTGCCGGGGTTTCGCGAGAATTTGCTGGAGTACACCGAGGCGGTTGACGCGATGGCTCGCCTCCTCATGCCGTCCTTGGCGATGTCCCTCGATTTGCCGGCTGGCACCTTCGACGCGGCCTTCGCCGACAGTCAGTTCTCGTTTCGTCTGTCTCATTACCCACCGGTCGCCGAACAGGAGGCTGGGCAATACGGCATTGCCCCGCATACCGACGCCAATTTCATGACTTTCCTGGCGCAATCCGGGGTGCCAGGTCTGCAGATTCGGATCGACGACGAAAACTGGCTCGACGTGCCGTATGTGCCGGATTCGTTCGTGGTAAATAGCGGTGACATGCTGCACCGCTGGACCAACGGGCGCTATAAGTCGACGCCGCACCGCGCGCTGCCACCGATCGGCCAGACCCGCTATGCGATCCCGTATTTCCTAGGTCCGCATCTGGATACGATTATCGACTGCTTGCCGACCTGTCAGGGGCCGGACAACCCGCCGCAATTTTCGCCAATCAGCTACAGCGACTACATCATTTGGTGGTACGACGCGAACTACAACGCCAAGGACCAGCGGGACCTGACGACGGAAGCGGCAGAATTATAAGAAATCAGTAACTGGCTGTAGTGTCTCCCTGGTGGATGATTCATTGCTATCCGGGAAAACAATCCAATGTTTATCTTTCTAAAACCGCCGCATCGGACTTGATCGGCTGGTGTCCGGATGAATTTTTCGCGGGACTGGTAGTGCTCTAACCCCGCTGATATTTCGTTGTTGGGCCGCGTTTGAGATACGGAGATTGCCCCTTAATAAAATACCATCCCTCCGACGAAGGCCGGGGCCGATGCACCAGGCGTTTGTCCACGACGTATAGTTGATCAATTCGGTAGGCCTATCAGGGCGCTCCACTATCCGGCCGGGTGGAAGGACGCATGTGTGAAGTCGCTTGACTTATGAACATCGACCCCCTGTCTCAAGACCAGAACCGGGCAGGTGATATTCTTCAGGGTCTGCTTGCGAGTATCGAGGAATGCCAAGTCCAGGCGATCCCGCTCGTCTTCATGCGTTTGACCAGAGTCTGCCATGCTGCCGGGTTCGGCGAGAGCCTCGATACGGTTGGCGATATTGATGCCATCTTCCAGGATATCATCGTCCTCGACAATGACGTCACCAAGATTGACGCCAATACGAAAGATGACGCGTTTGTCGTCCACCATCTGCGCTTTTGGCATATTGGTACTTTTGGCACACGTGAAGGGCATAGTGATGTGGTGCCCAGCGGCCTTGGCGAGTGGTAGCGCGCACCTGCAATAACAAGCAAAGATTACGCATTATTTTTCACTTTGGGTATAGCGAGGAAGCAGCAACCGCCTGCCTTTAAAAAAATAACACGGGTGGGCCAGCAAGGTGAGGTTTCTTTACCCCACCACGCGGGGGAGGGGTTGCTGTTCGGTCGGCGAATGTTTCCAATTGCAACTGGTCTACGATCAGCCGCGTTCAGTGCGGGACTAAAAGTGGCAGTAGAGAAAGTTAGGAAAAAAATTGTCGAATAATACAAGAACTTGCGCTCAATTATTGGCGGATAGCCTGGAAGCCCATGATGTTGACCAGGTGTTCTGTGTTCCCGGCGAAAGCTATATCGGGCTGACAAGCGCGCTGGTTGAACGTAACTCGACCCGGATCATCGTTTGCCGCCACGAGGCTGGCGCCGCTTTCATGGCCGTCGCCGATGGACGGCTCAGGGACCGGGCCGGTGTGGTGATGGTGAGTCGTGGGCCTGGCCTGGCTAACGGCCTGGTAGCAATCCATTCCGCCTATCACGACGCGACACCCTTGGTGGTAATGGTTGGGCAGGTGGAAAGGGCAGATTTTGGGCGCTTGGCGTTGCAGGAGCAGAACTACTCGGTGCTGCTATCCGACATTACCAAGCTTGTCATCGAGGTGAATGAGCCGGGAATGGCGTCCGAAGCCATGGCACGGGCTTTTCATATAGCCGAAAGTGGAACGCCGGGGCCGGTGGCGGTGATCCTGCCCGAGGATATTTTCGACGATGAGACCGATGCCCCTGTCGATCCACCGCGCCTCCGAGTCGCCGCCGCGCCGCGCCAGGAGGATCTGGACGAGTTGGTTGAGCGGATTTCCAATTCCGAGCGTCCGCTGATCCTGGCCGGAGGGGCCCTGATGGCCGATGCGGTTCATGACGATCAGGTCTTCGCCGATCTCAACAAGTTAGCCGAGACTTGGGTGCTGCCAATCAGTCCAACCCATCGCCGCCCGCAGATGTTCGACGCCAAGCATCCAAACTTCGGCGGTTATATGGGCATCCGGGTGCCGCCTGATCTGATCAACGAGATGAAGAAGGCTGATCTGTTGGTGGCGCTGGGCGAACGGATGACCGACACCGTTAGCCAATCCTACAGCTTCCCGACTGCGCCCCAACCACAACTTCCCTTCGTTCATGTCTGGCCGGATCCAAACGAGGTTGGCCGGGTCTGGCGCGCGGACCTCGGCATCCCCGCCAGCCCGCATGAGGTGATCAAGGTGCTGCTGCGCCGCGAAATCCCCGCCGGTGCCGCCAAACGCCAGGGCTGGGTCGACGGATTGCACAAAATTCATCGTTCCCTGCTTGCCAAGGAATGGGAGCCAACGACCGATGGGGTGAACTTCGCCGCCGTCGTTTGCGAGGTCGACAAGCATCTGGAGGAGGATGCGACGATCACCTCCGACGCCGGCAATTTCGGCAGCTTTCTGCACCGCTATATCGGCTTTGGCCAGAAGCAGGTCTTTCTCTCCTCGGTCGTCGGCGCCATGGGCTCGGGAATGCCGATGGCGGTGGCGGCGGGGCTGCGCCGGCCCAACACCCAAGTGGTCTGCTTCATCGGTGATGGTGGCGCGCTTATGATGGGTAACGAGATCGCGACGGCCCGGCAATATGGCGTCAACCCGATCATGATCATTTCCGACAACGCCATGTACGGCACCATTGGGATGCATTCCTATGTCCGCTATCCCGAGCGCGCTTTCATGAATGGCACAAGGCTGACCAACCCGGATTTTGCCGCCTGGGCCCGGAGTTTCGGGGCCGAGGGCTATACCATTAACGAGGAATCGGAGGCCGAGGCTCAAATCGCCGCCGCCTTCGCGGTCAAGACCAAACCGGTGGTCGTGCATTGCCACACCTCGGCGATCCAGATGAGCGCCTGGCGGCGCTACACCCGCGCGGAGACCCTGCCATGAGTAGCGCCGATCTTTTGAACCCGCCGCGGGTGCCCGCCGACATTGTTCGTGCGCAGGTCTTGAGTGTCCTCACAGCATGGGGCATGCCGCAAGCCTCTGCCGAGACCGCCGCCGAGGTGATGACGGAGACGGATCTCCGGGGGGTCGACTCCCATGGCATCAACATGCTGCGGCAGTATGACGAGACCTTCCGACGTGGCGCGCTCAACGTGAAGGCTGGGATTAAGGTATTGCGGGACCGGGCGACGACGGCGCTGCTGGACGCGGATCGTGGCCTTGGCCATCCGGTCTCGGTCCATGCCATGGAACTGGCGATCGAGAAGGCCCGCGAGAATGATATCGGCATGGTCGGCGTGGTCAACTCGCACCATTTCGGCGCCGCTGGGTACTACGCGGAGCTTGCCGCCAAGGCGGGCATGATCGGCATCGTCACGACCTCGACTCGTGGCATTACCATGGTGCCCACTGGGGGGACCCAACCTGTATTGGGCACCAACCCGCTGGCCTTCGCCGCGCCCGCCGGAAAGTATCCACCCCTGGTGCTCGATTTCGCCACCACGGTCGCCGCCGTGAACAAGGTGCGGGTGCGTCAGCTTCGCGAGATTGATCTGCCGGAAGGTTGGGTCAATGACGGTGACGGTCGCGTCATCACCAGCCCGGACGAGGCGCTTGCGATCTTCGCCAAGCGGGAACGTGGTGGTTTCAACCCCGTCGGCGGCGCGGGAGAGGCCTTGGGCGGTCACAAGGGGTACGGTCTGGCGTTGTTCTCGCACATCCTGGGCGGGGTGCTGCCGGGCGGGTCGTTCTCGCCGGTGCGGGTCAAGACCCAAGGGCCGAGTGATCCGGATGATCTGGGTCACTATTTCCAAGCCATCAACCCCGAGGCGTTTCGGCCGATGGACGAGTTCATCGCCGACGTCGAGGTGGTGGTGGATACCTTGAAGGCGGTGGAGCCGTCGGATCCGGCCAAGCCAGTGCTGGTCGCCGGAGAGCCCGAGCAGATGACTCGTGACGACCGGCTGGCCAATGGCATCCCGATCAACGAAAATCTGCGCAAGTTGATCCGAGATCTCTGTGAGCGCGCGGAAGTACCGTATCTTTTCGGTAATCACTGAGACCACGATCCCGTTATCGCCAGACCCTCTACCCTAGGAGAAGACAGATGAAGTTGGCTTATTTCGATGATTTCAAGCTGGGCGTGGTCAAGGGTGACGGCGTGGTCGATGTCTCTGCCGTCGTTGGCGATATCCCGCATACCGGTCCGGGCGACCTGATGAGTGGCCTGATCGCGCGTTTCGACGAATATCGCGGTAAGCTTGAAGCCGCCGCCGAGGCCGGGACGGCGGTACCTCTATCGTCGGTGCGGATTCGCCCGCCGCTGCCCAAGCCGGGTAATATCGACTGCATGGCGGTCAACTACATGGAAGATGGCACGCTGACGGAAAAACCTCAGCGCAACGGCTTCCATAAGGCTTCCAGCGCCATTATTGGCCAGGGCGACACCATGGTCCTTCCGGATGTCCCGGCGACGATTTTCGAGGGCGAGGCGGAGTTGGCCCTGGTGATCGGAAAACGCGCTGACAATGTCAGCGAGGCTGCCGCCATGAGCCATGTCTTCGGCTATCTCAACTTCATCGACGGCTCGGCGCGCGGCCTAAAACCGGACCGCAACGTCTTCTTTCAGGTGAAATCTCGAGCCACCTTCGCGCCGATTGGACCATTTTTGGTCACCGCCGATGAGATTGATGACCCACAGAATTTGGCGGTAAAGATTTGGGTGAACGGTGAGATCAAACAGGATTTCAATACCAACGACATGGCTCACAAACTCCCCGAAGCAATCGCGTTTTTAAGCTCGATTCACGCACTGGAACCCGGCGACCTGGTGGCCACCGGAACCAATCACCGGGGTTTGAACGCGTTCCAGGATGGTGATGTTGTGGAGCTTGAGGTCGAGGGGTTGGGGCGCCTGAAGATCAATGTGCGTGACGATCTGAAGCGGACCTGGTCGCGGGAGACCAGGCTGGATCGCAAGAACCAGGGCTTTGATACCCCAACGCCTCAGTTGACCGGCAAATACGCCCCGACCGGAGGTTAAAGATCATGGCGAGCATCAAGCAGTTCGGCCTGGATGTTGGCATTTACGGCCCCCTGGCTGAGCCAGAAACCATCACCACGCTTGCAAAGTTCGCCGAGGATGCCGGCTTCCAATCCATCTGGCTCGCCGATCATGTGGTGTTTCCAGCCAAGTTTTCCTCGAAATATCCGTTCAGCGCCACCGGGTCCTTCCCGGCGCCGGTCACGGATCCGTTGCTGGAGCCGATCGCGGCGATGGGGGTTCTGGCGGGCGCTACCAGTAAGATACGGATTGGAACTGCGGTTCTGATCATCCCGTACCGCAACCCGGTCCTGCTGGCGCGAATGTTGATTACCATCGATCAATTCTCCGGCGGTCGAGTGATCCTGGGCGCCGGCGTTGGTTGGTTGAAGGAGGAGTTCGATGCGCTTGATACTTTTGACTTCGCCAAGCGGGGCAAGGTCACCGACGAGTATCTGGAGATATTCAAGGCCCTGTCGGCGGGTGGTGAGGTTGGGTATCAAGGCGAAACCTACAGTTTCGAGCCGGTCCACTCGGTTCCCGGCTCGGTTCAGCGGCCACATCCTCCGGTGTTGATCGGTGGTGTATCCGATCCGGCGCTGCGCCGGGTCGCGCGCAATGACGGCTGGCTTGCCGTTGCGCTGAAGGCCGAGCAAATGCCGGAGCGTATTGCCGCTCTGAAGCGAATCTGCGATGAGCAAGGCCGGCGGTTCGACGATCTTGAAATGGTCTATAAAATCTTCATCAACCCTGGCGAACCCAAGGAGGGCCCCTTCGGTGGCCGCGAGGTCGGCAGCGGCTCCGAGGCCCAGATCATCGACGATCTGAAAGGTATCCTCGGCGCCGGCTTCCAAAGCATCGTCGTGCGCTATCGTGGTGACAGCGCGGCGGCCCAGACCGAACAGATGGATCGCTTTGTCAGTGATATCGTGCCGCGCTTGTAGATCAGCGGCTCCATGGGTTAATGCTAAGTGGATCTATCTAAGGGGTCACTCGAGGCTTATCCTTACTTCCAATGATGCCAGATTTGTTGGCACGCCGTCACCATTGGGAGCTCCGCGCCATGGCTATCGCCGAAGATTTCGAGACCAAACCCAGCGTCTGCCCGTTGGATTGTCCGGACACCTGCAGTCTGTCGATCAAGACCGACGGCACGCGCGTTCTTGATGTCCGTGGATCCGAGGGTAATCCCTATACCGCCGGGGTGATCTGTAACAAGGTCGCGCGCACCTATCCCGAATTTGTTCACGGCGCGGCTCGGCTAACCCACCCGTTGAAGCGGGTCGGCGCCAAAGGGGCGGGGGAGTTCGAGCGAATTTCCTGGGACGAGGCGCTGAACCTCGTGAAGGACGGTTTCGGCAAAGCGATCGCGCGGCATGGTCCGCAAACGGTTCTGCCATTCAACTACGCCGGGCCGCATGGCGAGCTCGCGGGCGGCTCCATGGATCGCCGGTTTTTTCACAAGCTGGGGGCGTCCCTGCTCGCGCGCAGCGAGCTTTGTGGACTGGTCCGCAGCTCGGCCTATGCCAGTATCTATGGCTCCGCGCCCGGTATGCCACCGACGCAACTACGCAATTCCGAATTGATCGTCGTTTGGGGTAATAATGTCACGGTTTCGAACCTGCACTTAGCGCGTGAGATCAAGGCGGCCAGGGAGGCTCATGGAACCAAACTGATCGTCATTGACCCCAAGCGGACCCGGATCGCGGAGCAAGCGGATCTGTTTATCCAGATCCGCCCCGGCACCGACGTGGTTCTTGGCATGGCGATGGCGGCCGAGCTGGAGCGGCGCGGCGCCCATGACACGGCCTTTATCGCCAGTTGGGTCGATGGCGCCGAGCTCTATATGACCGAGGCGCGCAAACACACGCCAGAAATGGTCGAGGAAATTTGCGGGATCGACCGTGCGACCTTCGACAAATTCGCGTCCTGGTACGCCGAGGATAAGAGCGTGGGTGTTTCCGTCGGCAATGGTATCGAGCGCGGACGCAGCGGCGGTTCTGGTCTGCGCGCGGCCATGGCCCTGCAGGTCCTGACAGGCAACCATGGAACGCGTGGCGCCGGGGTTTTCGCCAAGCCTGGTAATTCCTTTCCCCGGAACTCATTGCGGCTGCAACGGCCGGATTTGGTTCCAGAGGGAACACGGACCATCAACATCGTCGGCGTATCGACGCTCCTGCTCGATAAG
>JAPKDN010000919.1 GCA_028822575.1 Alphaproteobacteria bacterium
CCAAAAAGCTAACCAGACAAACCCCCAGGGCAGAATGCTGGCGACCAGTGAAAGCAGCGCTAGCGCAAGGCAGGCACGTAATATTTTGGCCTCGTGGAATCGGCCGCGCAGTTTCGACGTCAACAGCGCCCCAATGACATAACCGCCCAGATTGAGCGCTCCGACATAGCCGGCCTCGGCCTCGCCAAGCGCGCCGGATTGGATCAACGCCGGGATCATCGGCGAATAGCCAAACCGGCCCAGCCCCATGCCAACCAGCAATCCCGCTTGAGCGCCAAGCGCGTATCGGAGCCAAATCGGCATGGTGGTCACGGTTCCCTGGCCAGTGGCGCGTGAACGCGCCGCTGTTGGGGATCATAGAAGGTTGCCGTCCCAGTGGAAGCTTGCAGCTGTCTGGTGAGTTCTTGCGGATCATAATGATGAGCTATTGGGAACGCTAAGCTTGGACCAAACCGCTGCTTCCTCGCCGCCCCGCCAGCGCCTGAAACTGATACATGACAGAGACGGTGAATTGACGGCACAATGGTTTCCGAATTCGACCGCCGCGTGCGGTCATGATAACCGCCAACGCTCCAGCTGGACCCGATCAGATGAAAATAGAAGTCATTGAAGATCTGCATTGCGGCGCCGGATGGCGCGACCTGAATTTTCTGAAGATCGTCACCAACACCGGGATCGTCGGATATTCTGAGTATCTCGAGGGTTTCGGCAGTCCTGGATTGACCGGGGTAATCCGCCGACTACTCCCGCTGGTCATCGGCGAGGACCCGCGGCCGGTGGAGAAGATCATTTCGATGTTGCGGGCGGTCACGCGCCCAGTACCGGGCGGGCTGGCGGCTCAGGCGATCGCGGCCTTTGAAAACGCGCTTTACGACATCAAAGCCAAGGATCTCGGCGTTCCGGTCTCGGCGCTGTTCGGTGGGCCGCATCGCGACCGGCTGCCGGTTTACTGGTCCCATTGCGGTACGTTTCGCCTGAACTATCACGAAGCCATGGGTAAGCCGCAGCCGCGCTCGCTGGACGACATCCGGGCATTGGGCGCGGAAGTGAAGGCAAGTGGCGTGAATTCGTTGAAGACTAATATTTTTCTGTTCGATGGCGAGGAACCCGAAGTCTACATGCCAGGCTTCGGGCGCTCCCAGGGTGCGCCGGAGCTGAATGGAGAAACCTGGTTGGTCAACCTGATCGTCCAACAGATGGAAGCTTTCCGGGATGGTGCCGGACCGGATATCGGCCTCAAGCTCGACCTCAATTTCAACTTCAAGGTCGAAGGTTATATACGGATTGCCCAAGCGCTTGAACATCTCAACATGGATTGGCTGGAGCTCGACATCTTCGACCCGATGGCGCTGAAGGCGGTGCGGGATCGCGCGCCGATGTCCATCGCCTCGTTGGAATCGCTGTATGGACGTCGTCAGTTCAAGCCATATTTCGACGCCGGCGCGGTGGATGTGTGCATCGTCGATGTCCCCTGGAATGGCATCGCCGAGGCCATCCGGGTCGCCAACCTGGCCGAGATCTACGAGATCAATGTCGCGGCACATAACTTCAATGGTCATCTCGGAACCCTAATGGGCGCACATTTCTGCGCCGCGGTTCCCAACTTCCGGGTGGTCGAGACTGACTATGAGGATGTCAGTTGGAAGGATGAGCTCTTTACCTCGGTCCCGGCGATCGAGGATGGGATGCTAATTCTGCCGGAGACCCCGGGTTGGGGCACCGATATCAACGAGGAAGCGTTGGTGAAATATCCACCTAACAACTCGCTTTGGATCGGTGGGGGCCGGGATTAGATCATTTTCAGAGCGGTCGAGGTCTTCGCCTCTGGAGTATTGGCAACTGCGGATTCTAGATATTG
>JAPKDN010000920.1 GCA_028822575.1 Alphaproteobacteria bacterium
CCGGCGAGATCATAGTCGCCTTCACCATACATGCCTGGCATTTCCGCGGTTTCGCCGCCAACCAGGGCGCAGCCGGCTTGACGGCAACCCTCGGCGATGCCGGTGACCACGGAGCGGGCAGTCTCGACCGAGAGCTTGCCGGTTGCGTAGTAGTCGAGAAAGAATAACGGTTCAGCGCCCTGGACGACCAGATCGTTCACGCACATGGCGACCAGATCGATCCCCACGGTGTCATGAATCCCAGCTTCGATGGCGACCCGCAACTTGGTGCCCACTCCATCGGTGGCCGAGATCAGCAACGGGTCCGCGAAACCAGCGGCTTTAAGGTCAAACACACCGCCAAAACCGCCGATGCCTCCGTCGGCGCCAGGGCGGGCGGTTGATCGGGTCAACGGCTTGATCGCGTCGACAAGGCGATCACCGGCATCGATATCGACACCCGCGTCCCGATAGGTCATGGGGCGATTGGTTCCGGGCTGGCTGATGGTGTCCTCCGCAGCGATCCGCTATAAAAGCCTTATAGGCGAAATGGGGTGGCTCTAAATAGGGCGGCCGCCACGAAATCGCCAAATTCATGCTTTATGGCGTGATGGCGCGTGGATGAGCAAGACGGTTTTGGAGCGTGGTGATCAATGAAGATGAGTCGTCGATGGCTGGTCTCTCTGTTTTTGGTGTTTATCGCGCTGGCTGGCGTGACCTTGGGCGCCGCGCCAGCGCGGGCACTAGAGCCGGATGAGGTGTTTATCGTGGCCCCTGTTCCGGTCGACGTGACGGCTGTATCAGCGCTTACTGCGCGAGTAGAAGCTTTGAAAATGGGGCAAATCCTGGCATGGAAACGGTTGCTCGAGCGTTTGACTCTACCGGGAGACGCTGTGGCTCTTCTTGAGTACCGGGCTGGCGCGTTGGCGCCCTTGATTCAGGGTTTCGAGGTTTTGCGGGAACGCACATCCGCCGTCCGGTATCTGGCGTCGCTTTCGGTCAGTTTCAATCGAGAAGAGGTCCGCCGGGTGCTGGCGGATGCTGGTATCGCGTTCGCGGAGACCCCGAGTCGGCCTGTGTTGATCGTTCCCGTCCTGACCAGCCAGGGCGTAGGCGTGCTATGGGAGGATCCTAATCCATGGCGCGAGGCTTGGCAGAACCTGCCGCCGCGTGACGGGCTGTTGCCCGTCGTGATACCCTATGGCGATCTCACCGACATTCGTGATCTCTCGACGGTACAGGCGATGCGGGGAGACGAGGAGCGTCTCCGGGCAGTGGCAGATCGCTATGGCGCCAGAGACGTGGTGGTCGCAAGAGCGTTCCAGACCTTCGATCCGACTGACAATTTGCCGGTATTGGAAATCTCCATAGTTCGGCGCGGCGAAGAGGGGGTGGAGGAGACCATCGTCGATTCCATAAAGGGATGGAATTCGGATGAACTCATCGGTTTATTGGATGCGGGGGTAACCCAGGTCGTCTCAACTTTGTCGAACGCTTGGAAACAAAGCAATCTCGTGCGACCCGGATTGGAAACCCGGGTCACCGTGGTGGTGCCGATTGATGGATTTGGTCGCTGGCTTTCAATCAAGCGCCGTCTCGCCGGCATAGGGGTTTTGCGCCGGTCCGAACTGTTGCGGCTTTCCAAGCGCGAGGCGCTGATGGATCTGTGGGTCCAAGGCAATGTCGAGCAACTTCGAAACGCTGTTCGCCAGCAGGACCTTGAGTTGATCGAGGGCCGGGTCGATTATGTTCTTGCGGATCGGGATCAAGAAGTATCGGCATTTTATCTTCCGCTCGCCGATACGCCAAGCGTCGGCGCCCCGGCTGGCGATACGACCATAACGGTGCCGCCTGCGGCGGAACCAGCCGCTGGAC
>JAPKDN010000071.1 GCA_028822575.1 Alphaproteobacteria bacterium
TTTCTTGAACTGGCGACAGTACAAATTTGACTGCGCCAATATGAACCCTTGGCCTGGCCATTGGATTCTGGCGGGCAATAGCTTCCGCAGACGGCAATCCCCGCGAAGCGACCCGGAACGACTTAATTCGCGCCGAACAAAAATGCCAAAAGCGCGAAGCGACTTCCCGTTCTCATTCCCACGACTTCATGCAACAAAGAACACGAAAACACAATCGCGGTGCCTGATGCCGGTTTATAAAGTTGTCCGCTAAATTCTGGGAAGCGCAGTTCTCCCCCTTCATAAGCCTCGGCGTTCAAATTAATTGTAACCGCGAAACGGCGGTGCGCGACGGATGGGTCAACATTATCGCGGTGCCCCATTTGCTCGCCGCCACGGTCTCCCTCATAGCGAGCGAGACGATAACGCTCATGTTGGGTGATCGGGTAGTTGAAAGCTTTCTGGATTTCTGGGAACAGTCTTTTCCGTAGCCGGTCGCTGATGAAGGCCTGGGTAGCGGCCTCGACCACCCAATGGTCGATACGATCCCGTCGTCCAAGATCAGGGATGCGCATCTTGCAGTCCGTAGTCCGGTCACCCAATGCCGAATGTCCTGGTTCGACGTATTCCTGGCCGCGAGTATGAAAAATGGACATCAGGTGCGTGGTGTCCGCCACGCTGAATACATCGGGCACCGCCAGTACCGGTGGATGAATTACCGGCGTTCCAATACCGTTATCCGCGACGCGGTTTTCCAGTTTGTTGAGGATCCGCTCAACATCCGTCGATGGCCTAGCCGCACGGACTATGTCGATGACATGAAGATTAGCACCCACCACGAGAAGCACCGGCGGGCCGTTCTCAGCGCCGAGGAAGCGAAAGACCTCGCCACTGGGGTCGACCAGACGCATTGCCCCCGCTTTGAGCTCCCCAATATCGATGACCCGGCCCGGTACCTTCGCTAGTGACGTGCCGCCAAGCCCTGGCAAGGCGCGTGCCCCAAGGCCAGGAAGACCGAGCGCGCCGCCGCTGGTCGATCCAGTTGGGATGGGGCGCGCAACCAAAAAACACCGGGCTCCAAGGGTTTCAAGTTTATGCCGTTGTGTAGCCAAATCGGCCAACAGCGCGCTGGTTCTGGCCGTATCACCGCCGCCGAAAACCAAAAGGTTTATCCGCCCAGCCATCGGCGGCGCGCTGGTATCGACAACCTCACCTCGTGGTCCAGTGAGGGATAGGCGTGGCAGAATATCGCCGGGTTCGAGCGGATCTGTCTGTCGGGCCGGCTGTCGCATCAACGGGTTCCATCAATCGCCTGGTGATCGCTGCATTCTAGCGCGCCGCGCCAGAAACGAAAACCAGCGAGGTGAGAACCAGCCACAACGAAAACCGGCCCCACGAGGGGGCCGGTTCCGTCTTACCGTCTCCGGATGGAGCGGCGGTGGCTAATCTTAGTAGAGGTTCTGAGCCGACACCATCGCGTAAAGCATCGGTACCGACAGGAGCGTGTTGGTCCGCGAGAACAACATCGCGGTCCGGGCCGACGCGGCCTTGGTCGCGGCATCCGCCTCGACCATGCCCAGGGCGCGCTGCTGATTCGGCCAAATCACGAACCAGACATTGAACCACATGATGGCTCCAAGCCACATGCCAATGCCGATCGCGGTAAACTTCTCCGTTCCATCCTCACCCAGACCAAGTGAAATCGCTTGCATGAGGTAACCGCTCATCCAGGCGAGAAGCAGGCCTGTAACCAAAGTCCCCATCGCACCCCAGCGGAACCAGAACAGCACGGCCGGTGCGATCACCTTGCCAATAGCCGGCTTCTGCTCGTCGGGAATGTTCGGCATATTCGGAATTTGAATGAAGTTAAGATACCAAAGTAGACCGATCCACATCACACCACAAAGCACATGTAGCCAACGCATGAAGAACGTGAAGTACTCATGGTCGAAGGTCGGGACAGCGAAGGTCAGAGCCTCGCCGGTAGAATTCGTAACATAAAGCACCATGATGACCGTCAACACGATGCCGGCGATAATCGTATTACGCAAACTTGTTAGAATAGCGGCCATGGGATTTCCCCCTCCATTGCAACCATCGTTCCAGCGGCCTTGTTGGGCGCCGCGCGTTAACCTTGACGCGTATTGATTGTTTATTCTAATCGAGTCGTACCCCGTATGAAAGGGTCCCGTAAGGAAAACAAGAAGAAGTTGATCTGGACAAGAATTGTCCAGTTTTGCTAGCGCGCGAAAATGGTGTCTGATGAGCGGATATTCCGATCGCTCCAGTCCGAGGTCATCCCGATGTTAATCGCTCAGATCACAGACACGCATTTGCGCCCCGACGGTTCCGTGACCTACGCGGGTGTCGACCCCAAGGCCAACTTCAGCGCCACGCTTGAGGCGATCGCGAGCCTTGCCACGAGGCCGGATATGATCGTCCTGAGCGGTGATCTCGCCGACAAGGGGGAGGCCGGGTCCTATGCCTGGCTCGACCAGGAACTGGGTCGATATGACATGCCCGTCTATGTAATTCCCGGCAATCATGATCTTCGGGCCCCCATGCGCCAAGCCTTTGGGCGGCGCGGCTATCTGCCCGAGGAAGGCTTCATGCACTATGTGGTCGAGGCTGGCCCAGTTCGCCTGGTCGCGCTGGACACGGTGATCGAGTTTGAGACCGGCGGGCGGATGTGCGCGGACCGGTGTGCCTGGCTTTCCGATCGCCTGGCCGAGGACCGCAAAACCCCAACCGTCATCATGATGCACCATCAGCCGTTCCTGACCGGCGGTCATTTCGACGCCATCGGGATCGAAGGACGCGAGACCTTGGAGGCCGTGGTCGCCAAGGCGCCGAACGTCACCCTCGTGATCTGTGGTCACATGCATCGCGGCGCTCTTGTCCGTTGGGCGGGCACCGTCGTCAGCGTTTGCCCCAGTACCGCGTTCCAGTTCGACCTCGAACAGGCCGACCCCACGACCTTTCGCGTCCGAGCCGAGCCACCGGCTTATCAGCTTCATCATTGGAGCCAGAAAACCGGAATGGTGACCTATACCGGGACCGTTGGTGATTTCCCGGTGCTACGGGAACGTACGCACGAATAGCCACCGCCGCCCAATAATCTTTACACTCACCCATGGTTCCAGTTATTCGGGTCGTCATTGTCACCTGGTGACAGACCAATCACGTCACCATCGGTGTTGACGCCAAGGCCTAGCACCGTGCGGTTGGCGTAGGAGAAATAGCTGACCACCTGATTGACCTCCAGGATACGTCCGTCGTCCATGCCGGCCTCGCGCATGGCGATGATCAAGCTCTCGTCCATGGACGCGGGGTCGCGAGTCAGAACCCAGGCATAACGCATCGCCGCCAACTCGGAGCCCTCGAAGACTTTCTCGGGCCGTTCCTCTTCCAGAGCGGCGCGCATGGTGTCGGCGCGAGATCTGTCGTCGAGAAGCCGGACCAGCCCTTCGAAATGATGGTCCACGCAATAGGCACAGCCATTGAGCTGGCTGACATAGACACCCAACGCCTCCAGGAACCATTTCGGTACCTTATTCGCCGAATGATGCAGCACATATTTGTAGATGTGCATGTGCCCTTCCATGGAATGCGGGCGCAGCGAATGGGCCATCATGATGTTGTCGACATTGTTGTCCGGGCCCTTGACCCGGTCGTACAGGGTTTTAAGGCGACCCTTGGCCTCTTCGAAGGCGACGGTGGCGATCCAGGTCATGCGACTTCCAAGCGGGAGACGGGCTTGCCGATCGCGGTCGATAACGTGAAGCTAGTGGTTACCGTGATTCCCCGGAGTGGATGATGCCGACTTCAATGACCCGCGTGCTGGTCCATGATGACCATGCGCATCTGTACCGCGATCTGCTTGAGGCCGAACCCGGCGTCTCGTACATCATCCATGACCGTTACGCGGGGTTGACCGAGGTGGCCCGCGATTTCGCGCCCGATGTGGTGATGAATTTTCGGTTCGCCGGCAATCCCTATCCCAGAGAGGGTTTTATCGATTTACCGTCGCTACGCTGGGTCCATGTGTCGGGCTCCGGTAGCGATCATATCGCGCCGTGGGACAAGGAGCGGGTAACCGTGACCAACTGCGCCGGATTTCAGGCCAAGGTCATGGCCGAATACGCCATCGGAGCGATCCTGGCGCATAATTTCAGATTTCTGGAATTCATAGCCGATCGCCAGGCCCGGCGGTGGGCCGAGAAACCAGTCCGGCCGGCCGCTGGGGGGACTTTGTTGATGATCGGGCTTGGTCCGATCGGCAAGGCGATTGCCCGTCTCGCCGGGCTTGTGGGAATGCGGGTCATCGGCCTGCGGCGTGGCCCCGGCTCGGTGGACGGCGTTGAACGGGTTTTCCAAACCAACGAACTTGGCGAAGCCTTGGCCGAGGCCGACGCGGTGGTACTGGCGATCCCCCTGACAGACGAATCGCGCGGATGGTTCGACGCGGCGGCGATCGCGGCGATGAAGCCGGATGCCCTGCTGATCAACATGGCGCGCGGTCATATCGTCGACGAAGTCGCGCTTGCGGCGGCGCTCGAGGCGCGTCGTCTTAGAGGCGCGGTGATCGATGTATTCTCGAGTGAGCCTCTCGATCCCCAAAGCCCACTATGGGCGTTGGACAACGCCATTTTGACCCCGCATGTGTCGAGTGTCTGGGAGGGATGGCAACGGGCGGCGGCTGAGGTTTTCATGGATAATCTGCGGCGCTACCAGGCGGGCGAGCCGCTGGTCAATGTTGTCGGCTAGGGCGATCGGCGTTCCCTAAAATAGACACCGCCTCGCTCAGACTAGTGCATCAGCGCCGCGCAACGCGCGACCACGTGCCTCAACGCGTCTTCCGGCGCGCCCAGTTGAAGTTTATCCGCCGCTTTCGCGGCTCTGATCACCAACGGTTTGTCCTGAACCATGGATCGGATCCCGCTGGCGATCTTCTTGGGTGTCCAGTCCGCCGGCACGGTTACCGACGCGCCAAGTTTCTCGATCTGTTTAGCGGTCACCAGGTGTTCCAGATTCCATGGGAAGATCATTTGCGGCGTGCCGGCTTGCACGGCGGCGATGGCGGTCGACAATCCGCCGTGATGGATGATCATTCGAGCGTCAGGAATGACCCGGTCGAAAGGTTGGGGTTGAAGATGAATCCCAAACCCCGGACCGGCCATTAACTCAGCGTCTCCACGCTCCAGATCGGATATATAGGCCTGGCAATCCACCGATGCCGCCTTGACTGCTTCGATCGCCTTGGCGAGATCGGGTTGAGCCCTCGGCATATAAAGGAAAACACCCTTCTTGCGGCGTTTTTCGAGTGGCAGGGGCTGGATCCCCGCCGGCAAATTGAACGGCGCCAGCTGAGGCGCGTCACGGTAGGTGGCATAGGGATCCACCAGAGGGACCGAGAACACGCAGGTCTCGTCACCGTTTAGGGTATCGGCCAAATGGGCCATAGGTTGATCACCACGCTTGGCGAGCACACCGTTAATGGCTTCCAGAAGGCGGTTCTCATGCTCGATGCTAAAGGCCTCGAGCTTTGCCTGCCAGGGCCGGATCGGAGGCAAAGGACGTCCGGCGGGTGGGATCGTATAGCCGTTTCCAACCATCATCATGGGCACGCGCCCACGCGCCGCGAGGCGCAGGGTCGGGCAAAAGTCACCAATCACCAGGTCCGGATTGACGGTGCGAATCAACCCGGTCCAGGCTTCGACCCGCGCCGCCAATGCGGCGGGATTGCCATACCCAATGAGATTGAGGACGTCGGCGAAGCTGTGGGTCGGGATTTTTCGAGCCTCGGGATTCCGAGGCATCTCCCAACGCGGCCCCGTGATGACGCTGAAACCCGGCAGGGCAATCCCAGTTTCGGGATCGAGAAAAGCAGAGATCCTGTCAAGGTCCTGCAGCGCCACGACGATCTCCGCGCCAGCGTCGCGCAGAACCGTGACGATCGGTTTCAGCCGCGTGATATGGCCGAGACCGGCCCCGAACTCCCACCCGCAAAGAATACGCTTGGCCCTCATCGGATCATGCCCGCGTGCCTCGATTGTTCTTGGATCGCGTGGTCCATGCCGACTTTCCTTTCCGCCCATTTCTCCGCATAGTGCCGTTGTCGCGGAACAGGTCAAGATCCGAGCGTGTTAAAGACATTTCGCGCACCTTGCCAGGACTGGATGACGGTAGGACCAGGGCAGAATGTATGGTGGGTTCATTTCAACCGATTATCGACCAGGCCGCCGCCAGCAAAGGCGGGCTTGCGGCGCTTGAGGAGATCCTGCCGAAACCGGCGCTTCCCAAGGATTTGGCCGCGATTCCGGACCACCGTTGGCTTTCGATGATGACCAAGCGGGTTTTTCAATCTGGCTTCGTATGGTCGGTGGTCGAGGCGAAATGGGACGGGTTTGAGACAGCTTTCGAGGGGTTCGAGCCACTCCGGTTAGCGATGTACGCCGACGAGGAGTTGGATCGACTGATTGGGAACGCCGGGATCATTCGGAACGGGATGAAGATTAGGTCGGCGATCGAAAATCCCCGATTTCTAGTCGATCTGATGGACGAGTATGGAGCCGCCGGCGCGTTCTTCGCCAATTGGCCCGATGGGGACTATATTGGCTTGCTGGATCTGATGAAAAAACGCGGCAACAGACTTGGCGGCAATACCGGCCAATATGTGCTGCGCTCTATGGGGAAGCCAGCTTTCGTGCTTTCTAAGGACGTGACGGCCGCCTTGATTCGCGCGGGAGTGGTGGATAAAGCGCCAACGTCCAAAAAGGCGATCGCGGCGGTTCAAGGCGCTTTTAACCAATGGAGCCGGGAAATCGGGCGGGACCTTTCGGGGCTTAGCCGGATCCTGGCGGCGAGTGTGTAATGTCTGAATTTTTCACCCGTCCTCCGGACCTTCCCGAGGACGTACTGAACGGGACGAAGGTAGTCCCACCCGAGACCGCGTTGACCAGGACGGTCTGCACCGTGCTGATGGTGATTTGGGCATGGTGGTGGTGGCACGGGTATACCGATGGCGCGTATTGGGTGGTTGCTGCGGTGTTGATTCTCGCCACGGGCGAGACGATGCCACATCTATACAGCTCTCTGGTATTTCTGTGGTGGCCACTTTCCTTCCTGGTCCGCCCGATCATGTTTGTTCTGTTGGTGGTGACCCGCGCGGTCATTCCGGAGTCCTATCGAAAGCGCCAACAAGTTTTGAAACCGCTTAGTTTCAAACAGATCAACGAAGCGCTGGACGAGGCTAGGGAGGAAAAGGAGCGGCGCGAAAAGGCGCAAGAGCGGAGCGACAAGGACCCCTCTTGAATTCGAAGAGGGCGACACGATGGGGAAACAGCGCGTCCTTGTTCGCAGCGATTGGGGTCAGCGTCCGCCGCCGTCGCGCCTTCCTGATTCACTCCCACTCAACGCGCCGAGGCGCGCCAATACGCCGCGGCGCCGTCTCGGACCCTTTGTTTAGAGTCCGATCAGACGTCCAAATTCGCGACTTTCAAGGCATTGTCCTGGATGAATTCCCGACGCGGCTCGACCAGATCGCCCATCAACGTTGAGAATACCACAGCGGCTTCCTCGACATGATTGATGCGTACCTGGAGTAGGGTCCGTTGATTGGCGTCCAGCGTGGTTTCCCACAATTGGTCCGGGTTCATCTCGCCAAGACCCTTATAGCGGTTAATCGCCAATCCCTTGCGGCCCACATCCTGGATAGCCTGAGCGAGCCCTACGGGCCCGTCGATATTACGCTCTTCGTCCTTGATCTCGAGAACAGCCCGATCGCGGTACAGGCCTTGGAGTTCCAGCTTCATAGTATCGAGGCGTCTCGCCTCCGGCGTACGGATGAGCAACCCGTCTATCCGATAACGTTCGGTCACCCCACGCAAGGTGCGTTCAAAACGCATTTCCTGGCGCTCTTCATCGAAAACCCCGCTCCAGCCACGATCGATGTCCTCGGAAAGTTGGTCCAGACGTTGGGCGATATTGCCAACGGTTTCTTCGGCGTTATCGAAGCCTTGCGGCCCCATTACACCCACGACCGCGCATTGCTCGACGACGATCCGCGAGCCCACGCGTCGGACAAGCACGTCAATCATCGACCGTGCCTCACAGGCCCGCTCCACCGAAGCGATGAGGTCCGCGCCGACAAGTGCCGAACCATCGGCGAGCCTTAGGGTGGCGCCATCGACGCCATTGCTATTCAGATAGTTTTCCATCGCCTTGTCATCTTTTAGGTAGGTCTCCGACTGACCTCGCTTGGCGCGGTACAGCGGTGGCTGGGCGATATAAAGATACCCAGCCTCGACCAGCTCGGGCATCTGACGGAAGAAGAAGGTTAGCAACAGAGTCCGGATATGCGAGCCGTCGACATCGGCGTCGGTCATGATGATAATTTTATGATACCGGGTCTTCGATAGATTGAACTCGTCGGGACCAATACCGGTCCCAAGCGCGGTAATCATCGTGCCAATTTCCTGGCTCGATAGCATCTTGTCGAAACGCGCGCGTTCGACGTTCAGGATCTTACCCCGCAACGGCAGGATTGCCTGGGTGCGCCGGTCACGGCCCTGTTTGGCGGACCCACCAGCCGAGTCACCCTCGACCAGAAACAATTCGGCCAACGCCGGATCGCGTTCCTGACAATCGGCAAGTTTACCCGGAAGACTGGAAATATCCAGCGCACCCTTACGTCGGGTCAACTCCCGCGCCTTGCGCGCCGCCTCTCGCGCCGCCGCCGCCTCATAGGCTTTGGTGACAACCTTGCGCGCATCCACCGGATGCTCCTCAAACCACTGTTGCAGTCGGTCGGATACTGCGGATTCAACCACGGGCCGGACCTCCGAGGAGACCAGTTTATCCTTGGTTTGGGACGAAAATTTCGGGTCCGGAACCTTGACCGACAACACGCAAGTCAAACCTTCCCGGGCATCGTCGCCGGCAAGTTGGGTTTTTTCTTTTTTGGCGATCCCGCTTTCTTGAGCGTAGGCGTTCACGGTGCGGGTCAAGGCGCCACGAAACCCAGCCAGATGCGCCCCACCATCACGCTGAGGGATGTTGTTGGTGAAGCACAGCATTGTTTCGTGATAGCTGTCGGTCCACTGCAACGCCAATTCCACGGTGATGCCATCGCGCTCGCTGGACATAACGACGGGGTCGTGGATCGCTGAATTGTTCCGGTCCAAGTACTCCACGAAAGCCTTTAAGCCGCCTTCATACTCCAACTCGATGACCTGGGGTTCCGCTTCGCGATCGTCGCGCAGCTGGATGTGGACGCCAGAGTTCAGGAAGGCCAATTCCCGCAACCGGTGCTCCAGGCGCGGCAATTCAAAGTCCACATTTGTAAAAGTTTCGCGCGACGGAGTGAAACTAATCTCGGTTCCGGTTTGCCCAATCGCTTCGCCGGTGATTTCCAGTTTAGCCTCGGGGACACCATGGCTGAATTTTAGGTAGTGCTCTTTGTCGTCTCGCCAAATTCGCATTTCGAGAGTTTCGGAAAGCGCGTTGACCACAGATACACCAACACCATGCAGCCCACCGGATACCTTGTAGGAATTCTGGTCAAACTTACCGCCCGCATGGAGTTGCGTCATGATGACCTCGGCGGCCGAAACACCCTCTTCATGGTGAATATCGACCGGAATACCGCGGCCATTGTCGCGGACAGTCGTGGACCCATCACCGTTCAGAATTACCTGAACGAGATCACAATGACCAGCCAACGCTTCGTCAATCGCGTTGTCCACAACCTCATAAACCATGTGGTGCAGACCCGACCCGTCGTCGGTGTCGCCGATATACATACCAGGTCGTTTACGCACCGCATCAAGGCCCCGGAGAACCTTGATCGACCCGGCGTCGTAATCGTTTTCATTTACTTCGGGAGAACTCGGAGCATCGGACAGTTAGTCGCCTATCTTTGCGTTAAAGCCGCCG
>JAPKDN010000072.1 GCA_028822575.1 Alphaproteobacteria bacterium
TCGTCGACTTGGATATCGATTCTTGGGTCTGGGCTTTCATGGGCCTGGCTCAGGTCGTCGCCTATGAGGGCGAGCTCGACAAGGCCATCGGGTATGTCAGCGCGGGTGTCGCGCGGCCCTCGGACGTAATTGACTATTTCTGCCTCGCCTTCTTGCCGACTTTCCTGGTCGCCGCCGGGCATCAAGATCGGGATGAAGCATTGATCCAAGAGAGCGCCGCCAAGATTGAGGTGACCCGGAACCCAAGCTTGATAGCGGTGACGGAAAGACCGATGAACGGAGACGTCCTGGATTCCTGAATCAATGTTGACCCCGAAGTCTAGGAGATAGACCCTAAGAAGAGTTGAAGAACTGGTTCTTGGGGCGAGGCAGACCGAGATTTTCGCGCAAGGTCTTGCCCTCGTATTCGGTGCGAAAAATCCCACGTCGTTGCAGTTCGGGAACCACCTTGTCGACGAAATCATCTAGTCCGGCCGGCAAATAAGGAAACATAATGTTGAAACCGTCGCAGGCTTCCTCTTCCAACCATTGTTGCATCTGGTCGGCGATGGTCGTGGGCGTGCCAACCATGGCGAGACCAGAGTAGCCGCCGAGCCTCTGGGCCAATTCGCGCACCGTCAGCTTCTCGCGCCGAGCGAGGTTCATCGCCCGCTCGCGACCGCTTTTCGATTGATTGGTTTCGGGGATCTCGGGCAAGGGGCGGTCGGGGTCGAATGTCGAGGCGTCGTAGCCAAGCGCAATGGAAAGCGAGGCGATGGCGCTGTCGTAATGCACCAGGCTATCGAGCAATGCCCGTTTCTCTAGCGCTTCGGCGTCGCTGTCGCCAACTACGACTAGGCAGCCGGGTAGGATCTTCAGGTGGTCTTTTGGCCGGCCTAGTTTATCCATCCGGCTTTTGATATCCTGATACAGGCTTTTGCTGTCCTCGATCCGAGGGGTGCCAGCGAAGACCATCTCGGCGGTCTCGGCGGCCAGTTGCTTGCCGGGATCAGACGCGCCAGCCTGGACGATCAACGGCCATCCCTGGGGCGGGCGGGCGATGTTGAGTGGGCCGCGTACCGATAGAAACTCACCATTATGATTTAAGGTATGCAGCTTGTCGGGGTCGAAAAAGATGCCGGACTCGGGGTCTTGGATGAAAGCGTCGTCCGCCCAGCTATCCCATAGGCCCGTTACGACATCGTAATATTCCCGAGCTCGGCGATAGCGCTCACCATGCTCCATATGCTCTTGCATGCCGAAATTCAACGCCGCGTCCGGGTTCGACGTGGTAACCAGATTCCACCCCGCGCGCCCGCCGCTGATATGGTCTAGCGAGGCAAAACGTCGAGCGACCACATAGGGCGGCTCGAAGGTGGTCGAGGCTGTGGCGATCAGCCCAAGATGCTCGGTCACCATCGCCAACGCCGGTAACAAAGTCAGTGGATCGAAAGACGTCGAGGTGGCACTGCGCTTCAATGCTTCAATCGGCATGTTGAGCACCGCCAGATGGTCTGCCATGAAAAAGGCGTCGAATTTTCCACGTTCGAGCGTTTGGGCATAGTGGACCAGGTGCTTGAGATTAAAGTTTGCGTCCGGCGTGCCGCCAGGATAACGCCATGCGGCGGTGTGAATGCTGACAGGGCGCATGAAGGCGCCTAGGCGAAGGTGTTTCTGCTCGGTCATAATCCAAATTTTGGCGCTATTGTTGTGGTCGCTGAAGCGATGGTGCCGGGCGATAGACCGTGAAGCAATGCAAAAAACGTTAGTGGGCGCCGGAAACCCTTAAGGCTAACATTACGGCGGAGGAGTCGGCGTTGGTATAGGAAAAGCCAATGGGTATTTCGGACGTTCGAGGGTTCAAGAGCCGCGGATACCAGACAGTTATCACGAATCAGTAACTACGAGGCGTGGACAACGCAGCCGAAAGAAGACGCAGATAGGGCGCTGCTCCGCGCTACCGGCGTTCGTACAACGCGTTAAGCCTCTCCGAATACGCCTCGCAGATTTTATGGCGGCGTATTTTTAAGGTCGGGGTCATCATGGCGTTTTCGGTCGAGAAGGCTTCGGTGGCTATGATGATACGGCGGACCTTTTCAATCTGGGAGAGGTTGGCGTTGACGCGGTCCATTACCGCGTTGACTGCCTTGGCAAAGTCCTGGTTCTCGGCGAGGGCCGCGAGATTGGCCTCGGCGCCATTGGCCTTGGCCCATTCGGCAATGAACTCGTCCGACGGCACGACCACGCCGACCAGGTTCGGACGTTTATCGCCATAGACCATCGCCTGAACTAACTCAGCCTCGAGGGTAATCACACCCTCGACCCGCGCTGGCGCGATGTTTTCGCCGCCAGAATTGACGATGATGTCCTTCTTGCGGTCGGTAATCCGAAGGTACCCATCATCCTCGATTACACCGATGTCGCCGGTGTACAGCCAACCATCGATGATGGTTGCCGCGGTCGTCTCGGCGTCGCGCCAATAGCCTTTCATCAACAGCTCGCCACGCACCAGGATTTCACCATCCCCGGCGATCTTGATCTCGACGCCAACGAGCGCCGGGCCGACGGTCTCGATTCGGGTCTTGTCAGGCCGATTGCAGCTGATCACGGGCGAGGCTTCGGTCTGGCCGTAGCCCTGCAGGATGCTGATGCCAAGTGACAGGAAGAAGTTACCGATATCCGGGTTGAGCGCGGCCCCCCCCGAGACAAAAGTCTTCAGGCGCCCGCCGAAACGCCTGGACACTTTCTTACGAACCAACAGGTCGAGCACGACGTTGGTCACCCGCTCCCCGAAAGCCATGGCGCCCGGCGTCTCATGCCGTTTCTTGCCCAACTCGATCGCTCGGGCGAACAGCTTGGCCTTGGAGCCACCAGCTTGCTCGACGCTGCGGCGAATGCGGTCATGCAACACCTCATATAATCGCGGCACCGCCGTCATGATCGTTGGCCGCACCTCCTGCAGGTTCGCAGCGATCTTGTCGGGTCCCTCGGCGTAATAGATTTGCGCGCCAATCGAGATCGGAAAGAACAGCCCGGCGGTATGCTCGTAAGAATGCGAGAGCGGTAATAACGATAAAAACACTTCGTCCCCAAGGCCAAAGTCCAGCAACAAATCATAGGCCGAATAACAATTGGCCAGGATAGAGCCATGGGTCAGCATCACCCCCTTGGGCCTGCCGCCGGTGCCAGAGGTGTAGATGAAACAGGCTATGTCCTCGCGGTTCAGGTTGCCCGCGACCTCGCGGATATCATCTGTCTGCTCGTCACCCATGATCAGGACATCGTCCCAGTGCAGACTACGGACTTCTGCCTGGGTATCAGAAGCCTGTGCCTCCATTGAAATCACGATCTCACACGCGGAGGCGCTAAGCGCCGCAGGCAACACATCGCGGGCCAGCTTCTCGGTTGAGATGATGGCAACCTTGGCCTCGGAATGGTCGAGGATATGCAGATGGTCGTCCGTTGTATTGGTGGTATAGGCCGGCACGCTCACCGCGCCGATGGCGCCTATCGCCAAATCCGCGACCACCCAGTCCGGACGGTTCTCCGAGATGATAACGACCCGGTCACCCTTCTCGATGCCAAGAGATCTCAAACCCCGCGCCAGCCGACTTACTTGTGTAGCGGTCTCGCCATAACTCCGAGGCCGCCAGGCGCCTTCGTACTTGTCCCAAAGGAACGGTTTATCACCAAGCGCGTCCGCCTTGTCGAAGAACATCGTCGCGAGGTTGCGTACTGCTTTATAGTCCATTATCCACTCCCGGCACGTGCCCCATATACACACGGGACTTATTCAAGCATGCGTGTCGACGCTCCGCACGGTAACATCATCTGATGGATACAATCATGGCTGAAGCAGCACAATCCAATCCAGTCGACGGTCTTGGCGTTTTGCCGGAGTGGGATCTCGCGGACCTTTATCCCGGAACCGCTTCGAAGCCGCTCGCCGATGATCTGGAAGCGGCGGCCACAGACGCCAAGGGGTTCAAGCGGCGTTACGCGGGAAAAGTTTCGAGCCTCTCCGGTCTGGCGCTGGGCGAAGCCATCGCGGAATATGAACGGCTGGATGAGATCATCGGTCGGGTGATGTCCTACGCCCAACTTGTTTATGCTGGCAACATGTCGAGTTCCGAGAATGGCAAATTCTATCAATCGATGCAGGAACGCTCGACAGAAATTGGCAGCGACCTTTTGTTCTTCGGTCTGGAGATAAACCGCATCGAGGAGACGGATCTCGAGGGCAAGCTCAAGGCCACTGAATTAGCGCGCTATCAGCCGTGGCTGCGCGACGTTCGCGTGTTTCGTCCGCATCAGCTTTCGGATGAACTCGAGGAAATGTTGCATGAAAAAAGCGTCGCCGGTCGTGGCGCCTGGATGCGGCTTTTCGACGAAACCATGGCCGGCCTGCGCTTTGAGCTTGATGGCAAGGAGTTGACGGCGGCCGAGGTGCTGGATCGACTGTCTCATAAGGACGGCAAGGAGCGCGAGGCGGCGGCTAGATCGCTCTCCAAAGTCCTTGGTGCTAACGTGAAGCTGTTCTCGTTGATCACCAACACCCTAGCCAAGGACAAGGAGGTCGAGGACAAGCGTCGCCAATACACGCGCCCGATTTCGTCGCGCAATCGGGTCAATCAGGTCGAGGACGAAGTGGTCGACGCCCTGGTCGACTCGGTCTCGGGCAGCTATGCGCGGATTTCTCATCGTTATTACGCGTTGAAGGCGAATTGGTTCGGCGTCGACGCACTGGATTTCTGGGATCGCAACGCCCCATTGCCCGATGACGATGATAGCATCATCCATTGGGACGAGGCGAAAACCACGGTGCTTGACGCCTACGGCGCCTTTTCACCAAAACTAGCGGAGATCGGCACCCAGTTTTTCACTAATAACTGGATCGACGCGCCGGTGCGCCCGGGTAAGGCCTCCGGCGCCTTCTCGCATCCGACAGTACCGGCGGCGCATCCCTATATCCTGCTGAACTATCAGGGCAAGACCCGTGATGTGATGACACTGGCGCATGAGTTGGGTCATGGGGTGCATCAGGTTCTGGCGGCGGGACAAGGTCATCTGTTATCTGACACGCCGCTTACGCTCGCCGAGACCGCCTCGGTGTTCGGCGAGATGCTGACATTTCGCTCGATGCTCGCGGCGCGCACGGATCCCAAGGAACGCCGGGTAATGCTGGCCTCCAAGGTCGAGGACATGATCAACACCGTTGTCCGGCAGATAGCGTTTCATCAATTCGAGGCGCGCGTCCATGACCAGCGCCGCGAGGGCGAGCTGACGCCGGACGCGATTGGCGATATCTGGATGGGGATTCAAACCGAGAGCTTGGGGCCGGCGATCCGCTTCGATGATGACTACAGGGTGTTCTGGACCTATATTCCCCACTTCATACACTCTCCCTTTTATGTTTATGCCTATGCTTTTGGTGATTGCCTGGTGAACTCGCTTTACGCGGTCTATCAGGACGCCGAGACAGGTTTCGCCGAGAAGTATCTGGAGATGCTGGCGGCGGGTGGTACTTTGCGCCACAAGGAATTGCTGGCGCCCTTTGGCCTGGATGCTAGCGATCCAGCATTTTGGGGCAAGGGGCTGTCGGTGATCGAGGGCTTCATCGACGAGCTGGAGGCGATGAGCTAGCGGCGGGTTTAGGGGGGAGTGACCAGGGCTCACGCGGCGAGTTTTTGGGCTAAAGTCCCGAAAAACGCTCGGCGCGCCGGCGAGGCCTGTGGCGAGGATAGCCCGCTTTAGGGGCCTGTTGTCCTCCCGTCCTCACCGAGTCGTCGAAGACCTCAACTTACGCAACGGACCGCTGCGACGAACACGCTATTTCCCCACCTCCTATCGCCACTCCGGGTTGGCACGACCAGCCTCAAGAACCGGATACTCATGGGCTCCATGCATACCGGATTGGAAGAGGTGCCGGACGGGTATGCTCGGATGGCGGCGTTCTATGCCGAGCGGGCGCGCGGTGGCGTGGCCTTGATGGTGACCGGCGGAATTTCACCAAATGCCCAGGGTAAACTGGGCCTTGGCGATGGCGAGCTGGCTTTTCGGGACAGCGCAGAAAAGCATCGGGTGATCACCTCGGCGGTACATGGTGCAGGTGGCAAGATCCTCTTACAGCTTCTGCATGCTGGTCGGTATTCCAAACAGGCTGATCTGGTCGCGCCATCGCCGATACGGGCGCCGATTAATAAGTTCGAACCGCGTGAGATGACCGAGGCGGATATCTTCCAAACCATCGAGGATTTCGCCGACGCCACCGTACTGGCCGCCAAGGTCGGCTATGACGGGGTCGAGTTGATGGGCTCCGAAGGTTATCTGGTCAGCGAGTTCCTAGCCCCCCATACCAACAAACGGACCGACGGCTGGGGTGGCGTCTGGGAGAACCGAAAACGTCTTTTCGTGGAGATCGTTCGGCGGGCCCGCGAGAAGGCTGGCCCCGACTTGATCCTGATGACGCGCCTTTCGGTTCTTGATCTGGTCGAGGGTGGCATGACTGGGGCCGAAACGGTGGATCTCGCCCGCTCCCTGGAAATGGCCGGTGCCGACATTCTGAATTCCGGCATCGGTTGGCACGAGGCGCGGATCCCAACAATTATGAACTCGGTGCCACGCAACGCCTTCGTCTGGGCGACCAAGCGGATCACCGAGGTCGTCTCGATCCCAGTGATCGCATCGAACCGGATCAATACGCCCGAGCGCGCCGAGGAGATCATCGCCACCGGTGCTGCTAACATGGTCTCCATGGCGCGGCCGTTTCTCGCCGATCCTGATTTTGTCGCCAAGGCCGCCGATGGAGATGCTGCGGGAATCAACACCTGCATTGCTTGCAACCAGGCCTGTCTCGACAATATTTTTTCCGGATGGGTCGCTTCTTGCCTGGTCAATCCGCGCGCCTGTCGCGAGACAGAGCTTTTGATCGAACCCGCCGCGTTGTCCAAGAAAGTCGCCGTTGTTGGCGCCGGACCGGGCGGCATGGCGGCGGCGGCGACACTGGCGGCGCGTGGCCACGTGGTGACTCTTTTCGAGGCCGAGGACCGGCTGGGCGGGCAATTCAACATGGCCATGGTGATCCCCGGCAAGGAGGATTACGGCGAGACCATCCGCTATTTCTCCAACAGGCTTGACCAACTAGGCGTTGATACTCGCCTGTCGACGCGCGCGTCGGCGGAGGATTTGACCGGGGGTGGCTACGATGCTGTGATCCTGGCCTCGGGGGTTACACCGCGCCCGCTTGATCTCAAGGGCGCTGATCATCCCAAGGCCATGAGTTATGTTGACGTGTTGTGGCATCGTAAACCCGTGGGCGAGAAAGTGGCGATCATCGGCGCCGGAGGGATTGGCTTCGACGTAGCGGAGTTCCTCACGAGTGCCGCGGGCCCAATAGACCCGAACAACGCCGATATTGACGTCTTTCTCGCGGAATGGGGGATCGATACGACCCTGACGGACCCAGGGGGCGTGACCCCGTCCGGCCCTAAAATGCACTCCGCCCGAAGCATCACGCTATGTCAGCGTTCGGACCAGCGGTTTGGGCGGACCCTCGGGAAGTCGACGGGCTGGGCGATCCGCGAGGCGTTCCGGATGAAGGGCGTCGCGTTCGTCGGCGGTGTTTCCTACCGAGAAATCGATGATGCAGGCCTGCATGTGACGATAGGCGATGAAGATACGGTGATTGAGGCGGACACGGTGGTGATCTGCGCCGGTCAGGAACCCCGGCGGGAATTACAAGCGAGCCTGGAGGCGGCGGGTTTGCCGGTCCATCTGATCGGCGGAGCCGCAGAAGCGGCGGAACTCGACGCTCAGCGCGCGATCGATCAGGCGGTTCGCTTGGCGGCGGGGATGTGACCCTCGCCCAATACGATCTTGCTTAAACAGGGTCTCTATACGCCTCGCCGAAGGCCTCGGTCGTGTATCGGAACACCCTGAGGCCGTCGGACCAATGATCGAAGCCAAAGCCGGCTTTGCGTTTCAGATGTTGGATGAAGTCCTCGGTCTTGGGGATGCTTTCCCAGACACTGGGCAGAAACAAACCGCGACGCCCCTCGTCTTGTAGGATCAGCCCGTCGGTGTCCGGGCGGACCTGGCGCACCAGATCAGCCTCGTTCTCGAAGCTCATGATCCTCGGGAAGGAAAGCAGTGAGATCTCGATATCCAGCTGTTCCAATTCCTCCAGGGTCAAAGGACCGAATCGCGGATCCCCAAAGCCGGCTTTGAACGCGTTGGCGACTACATCTGGCAGGAGCGCTTGATGCGCAACCACGGTGCCAACACAGCCACGAAGGCGCCCCGCGATCTTGAGCGAGACGAAACTGGCCCGCATCGCGGTAAGTGATTTCGACACGCCCGGGCCATAGTCAACGTTCGGCGCCCGTCTGTTTTCGACCCCGAACTTCAGCGCCTTCATTGTCGAGCCCAGCAAGACCCGGCGGTCGGCCCCGGAGATGCGGGCTTTCTCGGCATATTCCATGGAATAAGCGCCATAGCCGACCACCCGGTCTTGGTCGCCCTTGGTATCGCCGGAATTGCGGACATCCAGGTGCGTAACCCTCAGATCCTGGGACCGCGCCACATCCAACACCCCGGCCAGCACCCGGTGGCCGCAGGCGCCTTCGCCATTGATCTTCTCTAGCTGAAGCAATTCGATCTGGCGGGTCGTTTCCTGGTCGAGGCCGACAGCGGTGTCATAGTCGTGGAAATGCGAGAGATCCGAGGAAACCGAAATTATCGTCTCCGGACCGCCCCAGACCAGTTTGAGCGCGTCCCTCACCAGTTCCATGCTGGCATCGCCGACAAGGATGGGCACGATCGAAAAATCGTCGATCACTGGCTGCAGAAACGGCAAATGGACCTCCAGACTATGCTCGCCCTCGAAGACTTTATCGAGAACCCTGAAGCCCTCCAGCGGCATCAGTTTTCGCAGCACGTCCCAATCCACCGGAACCGTGCCGAGCGGTGTCGCCCAGGCATCGGCGCTAGTGGTTGCGATCCCCTTGAAGCCGACACGATGCGCCGGGCCGATGATCACCACCCGCTTGATCCGCTTGCGATGCTCCGCCAATTGCCGGAACGCGGTACCTGCGATCTCGCCCGAGAAAACAAACCCGGCATGCGGCGCAATAATGACCTTAGGATCCGCCACCGGCGACGGCCGCCCTTTGTCCAGACAGGCCATGACCATTTCGGCGCATTCATTATTGCCGGCGGGATACCAGGACCCGGCCATATGCGGCACGCGGACATGGGCGGATGTTGTGTCTAAGGCCATGCAGATAGATTACCATAGGTTCAAGATCGACGGAACCACGCTCAAAGAGCCTGACCATGGCCGATACGACAACGGATACCCCAACTTTGGCCGAAACCGCGCCACCGCCGGTCGCCGGCAAGGGGCCGATCGTGCCGACAGAGCATTGGTCGATGCTGGCGGATGGGCGGGTCCAGTGCGAGATGTGTCCCCGGTATTGCAAGCTAAAGGAAGGCGTGCGGGGGTTGTGTTTCGTTCGAGCGCGCCAGGACGATGCCATCGTCCTGACCACCTATGGCCGCTCCTCTGGGTTTTGCATCGATCCGATAGAGAAGAAGCCGCTGAACCATTTTCTGCCCGGCACTTCGGTCCTATCCTTTGGCACCGCTGGCTGTAACCTCGCTTGCAACTTCTGCCAGAACCATGACATATCGAAAAGCCGCGAGATGGACACAATGCAGGCCGAGGCCCAGCCCGAGGCAATTGCTCGAGCAGCCCAGCGCTTGGGTTGTGCGTCGGTGGCCTTTACCTATAACGACCCGATCATCTTCCACGAATATGCCATGGATATCGCCGATGCCTGCCGAGAGGTTGGGGTCAAAACGGTGGCGGTCACGGCAGGCTTCATCACTGACCGCGCCCGCCCCAACTTCTTCGAGA
>JAPKDN010000921.1 GCA_028822575.1 Alphaproteobacteria bacterium
CCCCGACGATGTCTTTGTCCAGGTGCTCACACAAGCCCGCGAGGAGTTGATCCAACGGACCTGCGATAGCTTGCTCGGCTCCAAGAACTGCATCGTGCATCTTTACAATTCCACCAGCACCCTGCAACGCCGGGTGGTCTTCGCCTCCGACAGGGGAGGGGTCAAACAGATCGCCACCGACGGCGCGATGATGGTGCGGGACCGGATCCCGATGCTGGAAAACGGTGGCTCCAACGTTCGACTAGAATATTCACCCGAGAGCTTTACTGGGACCGAGCTTGATTACGCCATGGAAGTTTCCGAGGCGGTCATGGATATCTGGCAGCCGACGACGGCGAATCCGACGATCATCAACCTGCCCTCGACTGTGGAAATGGCGACGCCGAATATCTTCGCCGACCAGATCGAGTGGATGGGCAACAACTTCTCTAACCGAGAGCGGGTGATCTTGTCAGTGCATCCCCATAACGACCGGGGCACGGGCGTCGCGGCCGCCGAACTGGCCCAAATGGCCGGCGCCGACCGGGTCGAGGGTACGCTGTTCGGCAATGGCGAGCGGACCGGTAATGTCGACATCGTCACCCTAGGTCTAAACCTGTTCACCCAGGGCGTCGACCCGGAGTTGGACTTCTCCGATATCAATTCGATGATGGAGACGGCCGAGCACTGCAATCAACTGCCAATCCATCCCCGCCACCCCTATGCCGGCGAGCTAGTGCACACCGCGTTTTCCGGGTCGCATCAGGACGCCATCAACAAAGGCATGAAGGCGATGGAAACCGCGAATAGCCCGTTTTTTGAGGTGCCCTATCTGTCGATTGATCCAAAAGACATCGGCCGCGACTATGAGGCCATCATTCGGGTGAACAGCCAGTCCGGCAAGGGCGGCGTATCGTATATTCTCGAAAGCGACTATTCGATCCGCCTGCCCAAGGGAGCCCAGGCGCAATTCAGTTTGGTGATCCAAAAAATCACCGACGAGACCAGCCAGGAAATCAGCCCCAAGGCGATCTGGGCCACCTTCGAAAAGGCCTTCATCACCCAGGGCGGTCCCTATGTGCTGAAGTCCTTCTCTTCGCAGGCGGCTTCGCGCTCAAATAAGCTGGAGCGGATCAACGCGGTGGTCAGTCAGGGCGGCAAGGAGCACAAGATCGAGACCACTGGCAATGGACCAATCGCCGCTTTCGTCAAGGGCATGCGCGAGACGTTCGGCCTTGAGTTCCGGCTCAAGGACTATATCGAGCACACCCGAACCGCCGGCTCCGAGTCCGAGGCTGCTGCCTATATAGAGCTGCTGGTCCCCGATGAAGGTGGCGCCAGTGTGTTTGGCGTTGGCATCGATACTTCAATCACGCTAGCCCCGATCAAGGCCGTGGTCAGCGCGATCAACCGGATGTAGCTGATAAGGGTGGCCTAGTGGAGGTGGTACGAGCAGGGTCCCCGCATGCGCGAGCTGCTGTTTGGAGGAGTTTGACATGACCCAGCGACCAAATTGATAAACTTATACCATCCTAAAGGTTCAACCCGATGGATGTTGAGATCCATTCTCGGATGCCACCTCCCATAAACCGTCACCCCATGCTTGACGCGGAGCCCAAGACTTACAGAAGTGGTTCGGTTTGTCTGAACAGGACCCGAGTATTTCTTACGTGGATTTCCGCTCTGGTTACGGTGCAACGTTTGTAGAAGCCGCTATATCGCTTGATCGAGGCACGGGCCTCGGCGACGCTGGCTTAGGCTCGCGGGTAGCCTCCCTCGTATTTGATACTCCGCCAGAGGCGCTCAACGAAGACATTCGTCCCATCAGGCGCCCTTTCCGTCCATGCTGATCCTAATCCCCCGCGCCGTC
>JAPKDN010000922.1 GCA_028822575.1 Alphaproteobacteria bacterium
CCCACATGCCGTGTCCATCTTATGAAGCGTGCCGTCCCGGGGGATGCCGGCATTGTTCACCAGAATATCGGCTGGCCCAACCTCGGCCTCGACATGTGCGATGCCGGCCTCGCAGGCCGCGAAATCTGAGACATCCCAATTAATAGGACGGCGTCCCGGTCTCCGCGGCGAAAGCCTTGGCGCGTTCATCGTTGCCACCGTAATTGGCGACCACGGTGCAGCCCTCGTTCGCGAGCGCAATACAGATTGCCTTGCTGATTCCTCGGGTGCCACCGGTAACCAATGCCACGCGCACCATTTCAGGCCTCCATCTTTGCGGTTAGGAAAAGTTAAACCTAGATGTCAGGTCGTGATTGGTGGTTAGTCCCGCTCAACGCACAAAGCGACCCCCATGCCACCACCAATGCAAAGTGTCACGAGGCCTTTCTTGGCATCGCGTCTTTGCATCTCGTAAATCAGGGTGATCAGAACCCGGGTGCCTGAGGCCCCAATGGGATGGCCGAGCGCGATGGCTCCGCCATTGACGTTGACTTTGTCGGTATCCCAGCCGAGTTCCTTGTTCACCGCGCAGGCTTGGGCGGCGAAGGCCTCGTTGGCCTCGATCAGGTCGAGATCATCTATGGTCCAGCCGGCCTTCTTCAGCGCGGCGCGGCTCGCTGGGATCGGCCCGGTTCCCATGATCGAGGGGTCGACGCCCATGGTCGAAAACGACGCTATGCGGGCTAGCGGGGTGATCCCGCGCTTGGTGGCTTCTTCCTCGGTCATCATCACGACCGCGGCCGCGCCATCATTGATCCCAGAGGCATTTCCGGCGGTGACTGTGCCATCCTTGGTGAAGGCCGGTCGAAGCTTGGCCATGGCTTCCATGGTGGCGCCGTGGCGGGGGTATTCGTCGGTATCCACGATCGTCTCGCCCTTGCGGGTCTTGATGGTCACTGGGACGACCTCGTCTGCGAACTTGCCGGCCTTCTGGGCCACCTCGGCCTTGTTCTGAGAGGCGACGGCGAATTGATCCTGTTGCTCCCGGGTGATCTGCCACTGCTTGGCGACGTTCTCGGCGGTGTTGCCCATGTGGTAACCGTTGAAGTGGTCCCATAGACCATCCTTGATCATCGTGTCGATCAGGGTGAGGTCGCCCATCTTCTTGCCATCCCGCAAATGCTGGGCATGCGGCGAGAGGCTCATGCTCTCTTGGCCGCCGGCTACGACGATGCTGGAATCACCGGCCCGGATCGCTTGTGAGCCGAGAGCTACGGCGCGGAGCCCCGAGCCGCAGACCTGATTGATGGTCAACGCGGTGCGTTCCTTGGGAATGCCGGCGGCGATGGCGGCCTGGCGGGCTGGGTTCATGCCGGCGGCGGCGGTAAGAACTTGTCCGAGGATCACCTCATCCACCGCGTCGCCGGTCGTGCCTGCGCGGTATAGAGCCTCGCGGATCGCGACCTCGCCAAGTTCGGCGGCGCTCTGCGAGCTCAACCCGCCTCCGAAGGTTCCGATGGCGGTGCGCGCGGCACTGGCGATTACGACATTGCTCATTGGGGCATTCCTCTTGAAGTCCGGTTGGCGGTTTGGTAACGCGATTAGTTTCTAAAAATTATGAAAATATTGCATCGTAATTATCTATCTAGCGATGCAATATTTTCGTGCTGTTTCTGGTCCTCGTTGGTTCTGTCCTGGCGGAAATTGCCTAGTAGGTATGGTCTTGCGGGCGTAGAAGCGGAAAAGCGCTAGTGACATGCGGTGGATCGATCGGCGCTGCCGGGTGGAGTTGTAATTTCTCAATCTCGCCGTAGTTGGTCACGCCCAACAATCCAAGTGCTAATCTAGTCTCTTCCTCTAGCAGTTCCAG
>JAPKDN010000073.1 GCA_028822575.1 Alphaproteobacteria bacterium
CTCCCTTGTTTGTATAGCATCCAGCGACCTCGATTAGGGCGTCGTGCAGGGCGTCAGAGAGGGTGGAGCGATCGCCGTTCGCGCGCTCAACCAAGGCGACGCGGCGGCGTACCGGCGGGTCGCCGAAGGGAACGCATTTCAATAGGGCGCGTTGATTGGACGAGATTGATCGCTCCGGCGCAATCGCTACGCCAAGCCCGCAGGATACCATCATCAGAATAGATTCGATCGAATCCAACTCCATCCGTTCCTGAACCTTGATGCCTCGTTCCCGCAAGGCCGAATCGATTACCCGACCGACGCCAGCCCGGCGGTTGAAGCGCACGAAAGGTAACAAGGTCAGCAGATCTATGTCCCGCCCACCCGGGCTGTCACCCGGCGCCACCACGAGCAATCGCTCCTCCAGAATGGCGCGGGACTTCAGGCCGGCATTCATCCGCGGCGGCTCGGTCAGGATCGCGGCGTCAAGCATGCCGCGTTCGACGCGTCGGATCAGTTCGGTGGACAACTCGTTTTCTATTCGGACCTGCAATCGGGGTGTGCGTTCCCTTAGGATCGCCAGCGCATCCGGCAAAATTCCAGTACTCGCGGTCGGGATAACCCCTATTCTAAGAATCCCCGCGACGGTTCCAACGGCGCGTGCGCTGTGCCGAAAATCCTCGTATTGGCGGAGTATCTGGCGGGCTTGGGTGACCAATGGGTCGGCGGTCTCGCGCAAACCCGGCGGCCGACGGGATCGGTCGAACAGAGAGGTCTGCAAACCGTCCTCTAATGCCTTCATCTGCATGCTGACGGCGGACTGGGTGACCCCAAGGCGATCAGCGGCGGCATGAAAACTGCCGGCATCAGCGATCGCGACCAAGGTTTCGAGTTGGCGAAGGGACATGGCCTCCTATAACGTAAAATTTAATGAAGTTAATAATCAATTTTATTCGGTTGTCTTATATAGGGTGCCATTTCAAAATGGTGGCAATTCGATGATGCATCCACAGATCAGGATTTTGCCATGTCTTTTGACTTAACCGCCGATCAGATAAACCTGCGCGCCCGCGCCCGTGAGCTTGCGTCGACAGTGGTCGCCGCGAACGCCGCCGAGACTGATCGGAGTGAGCAATATCCCTGGGCCAACGTCAAGGCGATGACCGGGGCGGGTTTCATGGGTATGACCGTGCCGAAGGAGTTAGGCGGTCCCGGCCATAGTTTCCTGGAGGCTAATCTGGTGGTCGAGGAAATGGCCGCTTTTTGCGGCCCAACCGGGCGGATCGTGGTCGAGGGGAACATGGGCGCGATCTCGGCGATTCTGCATTACGGAACCGAGTCGCAGCGCCGCATGGCCGCCGAGATGGTGCTCGCCGGAGACAAACCAGCGATCTGCATCACCGAGCCCGACGCCGGAAGCGCCGCAAGTCAAATGACCACCCGCGCCGACAAGCGCGGCGACAAATACATCGTCAATGGCAAGAAACACTGGATCACCGGTGGCGGCGTCTCTCGACTGCATCTGATCTTCGCCCGGGTCTTCGACGAGGACGGGAACGAGCAGGGCATAGGTGGGTTTTTGGCGATCCGGGACGAGGCCAATGGCTTACGGATCGGCGCCCGCGAACCAACAATGGGCCTCCGCGGCATCCCAGAAACCGAGTTATTCTTTGAGGATTTGGAGATTTCCGCCGATATGGTTCTTATGCCACCATCTGGCTTCAAGCGGGGTTTTGCGGATCTGATGAACGCCTATAATTCTCAGCGGGTTGGTGCCGGAACCGTGGCGCTGGGTCTAGCGGTCGGAGGCTATCGCAACGCGCTTGCCTTCGCCCAAGAGCGCGAACAGTTCGGCCGACCGATCGCCGAGTTCCAGGGCCTGCAATGGATGCTGGCAGACATGTCGGTCCAGATTGAAGCATCACGGTCGTTGCTGCACAGAGCTGCGCTTAGCGCCGGTCACAATGGCAGCCCCTTCCCCGACGCCACCCTGGCCGCCCAAGGCAAGATCTTCACCTCGGAAATGGCGCTAAAGGTCACCACCGACGCTCTGCAGATCTATGGTGCCCGCGGCTACTCCCGCAATTATCCGATGGAGCGGTTGTCCCGCGATGCGCGGATGTTCACGATTGGCGGCGGTACGGCCCAAATCTTGCGCACGGTTGTTGCCTCGCGCATCCTGGATCGTAAGCTACCACAAACCCGCGACGGTTTCACCAATCTGGCTGAACAGGCAGAGCAGGCCGCGCGTCTTCAAGCCGCCGAATAGGACAAAAATATGACCGATTCTGGGGCCAGAACCCGAGGCGGTGGCCTCAGAACCGCCGATATCGTTGCCCGTCGGCTCCATCAGGCTGGCGTGCGCGCAGCGTTCGGCGTTCCCGGTGGCGAGGTCCTGACCCTGATCGACGGGTTGGAAAAGGCTGGCATTAGTTTTCTGCTCTCCAAACATGAGAACGCCGCCGGCTTCATGGCTGAGGGTGCGCACCATATGACTGGCGCGCCAGGCGTGCTCGTTGCAACAGTCGGCCCAGGCGCTGCGAACGCCGTGAATGTCACCGCCAATGCCCTGCAGGACCGAGTGCCGCTGATCGTAATGACCGGTTGCGTCGACCCAGCTGACGCGGTCACCTACAACCATCAGGTCTTCGACCATCGCGCAGTGTTCAGCCCAATCTGCAAGGCCAGCTTCACTGTTCCCGACGGCAATGTCGGGGCGATGATCGACAAGGCCATCGCTATCGCCACCGAGGGGCGGCCCGGCCCGGTGCATCTGGACATACCGATCGCCATCGCCAAACAGATCCATAACACTCCGCTTCCCGCGTCAAGGGTACCGCGCGCGCCAGTGGCGCCAGCTGATGGTCCCGGTCTTGAGACCGCTAGGCGCTGGCTGGCCAAGGCGGAGCGCCCGCTGGTGATCGCCGGTGTCGACGCGGTAGTCCAGAACGCCGGAGATGCGATTTCTAACTTCGCACGCGCACATGGCGCCCCAGTAATCGCCAGTTACAAGGCCAAGGGCTTGATCCCCGATGACGACCCGATGAGCATGGGTGGGGCAGGACTATCGCCGCTGGCGGACATGTCACTTATGCCCTTGATCAAGGATGCCGACTTCATCCTGCTGGCCGGCTATGACCCGATCGAGATGCGGCCCGGATGGCGCGACCCCTGGGATGTCACCGAAAAACGGGTCGTGGAGTTGTTGATCGAGCCCGAATATTCCTACATGCATCAGGCACCGATCAGCTTTGTCTGCGATATCGTAGAGGGCATACGCTCAATTTCCAACGGCGTGCCAACCCGGCAGACCTGGGCCGATAGAGCGCCGGCCAAGGTACGCCGGACCCTCGCCGGCGCCTATGGCCAGAACGAGGCCTGGGGTCCAGCCGCGATCACCACCACGATCCGCAAGGTGGCGCCACGCGATACTGTGGTTTCGGTGGATTCCGGCGCCCATAGGATTCTGTTCAGCCAGGTTTGGGAGGCCTATGTCCCGCACGCGGTGCTGCAATCGACCGGGCTCTGCACCATGGGCTGCGCGCTACCCCTGGCGATCGGCGCCAAACTTGCGGCGCCAGACCGGCCGGTGATCGCCTTTACCGGTGATGGCGGACTTGAGATGGTGCTCGGCGAACTCGTAACTTTGCGCGACCTAAAGTTACCTGTGGTGGTTGTGGTCTTCGTCGACGCATCCTTGGCGTTAATCGAAAAAAAACAGCGCGAAATGAATTACACCAACACTGGCGTCGATATGATCGAAACCGATTTCGAATCCCTGGCCAAAGTGCTTGGCGGGAACGGCGTCACCGTCGAGGATCGTGGGGCCCTGGAAGTCGCCATGCGTGATGCGCTCCGGGCCGACACCTATACGGTGATCGCGGCGAAGCTCCCGCGCGGGAGCTATGATGGGCGGATTTGAGGGCGATTGTCAGCAGTGACGCCTGCATTAAAAATTTTGATGCCCGCCATCGATCCCCCGTTCAAAACTGCCTGGGCAACGTCGGTGAATGTTCCGTCCGATTTATGCAATACGGTGCCGGCTTGCAATTGGGTTGCCGAGGAAACGCCCTTGCGGGCAAGAATAATCACGCGCTTAGCCGAGGTTCCAGCTTTTGCCCAGAGTGGATGGATCGTGATGCCGCCAAAGGAAACCCGCAGCACCGCCAAAATGTGATCCAGACGGTCCGCCCTATGAATAAGCGCAAGGGTTCCCTTATGACTAAGAGCCAGCGTCGCCGTCTTTATCCAAACCGCGAGATCGGCACCATCCTCCACGTTAGCGGCTTGTTTTGCATTGTTCGGAGAAGCGGTGGCTCGACCCGGTTCAAGATAAGGGGGGTTGGCCGCCACGACTTCGAACCCTCCCGCCGTAATAACGGATGGCGGCGCGGCTACCGATCCCAGATGGATGTCAAACCGCCCAGCATTGTCATTCTCGATGACACTGCGGCGCGCCAACACGACCAGTTCAGGATTCAATTCAAGGCCGGTAACGCGAATGCCGGGAAAACGTGCCAGCAGGCAAAGTCCAATTGCCCCAACACCACAGCCGAGGTCTAGAACCCGCGAGCCGGCCCCAGGTTCGATGGCCGCCGCCAGAAAAATGGGATCAATCGCCACGCGATAACCCCTTGCCTGCTGCCACAAGATAACTCTGCCACCCAGCACCCTGTCCCGGGTGAAGCCGGGATCAGCGGATGTGGAGCTGCTCACCGGAATCCTCGAGGATCCGAACCGCCTCGTCATGATCGTCCACGGTGACCGCCAAGCGCCGAGGAATAGCGTTGCCGCTACCTTCCAGAACGCTCATGTGATTATCCAATATCGCGGCCTCAATTCCACCATCCCGTAATAGCGCCGTCAGGAATGACAGATGGACAATATCCGTTGAACGAAGCAATTCCTTCATGGTCCCATCCGATAAAATAGTTATACTCGTTCACGGTGCGGGGTCGTACTCGGTTGTCCAGGGTTGACCGGTAGTCAACTAGTCCTAGTCTGTCATGCGGGGAATCGTCAAGGTGAACGGAGTAGGGTCGTGGCCCCGATTATAGATTTCAAGAAGAACGGCACGAATTCCAAGGCTTCGCTGGAACCGTTATTGCGGTTGGTCCATGCGGATCTCGACCGTGTGAACGCGACCATTCTTACGCATATGCAAAGCCCGGTACACCTCATACCGCAGCTCGCGGGTCACCTTATTGCCGCTGGCGGCAAGCGGCTCAGGCCTATGCTAACGCTCGGCGCAGCGGCACTTTGCGGCTATGGCGGTGACCGACATATTCGGCTAGCGGCCTGTGTTGAATTTATCCACACCGCGACATTGCTGCATGACGACGTGGTCGACGAAAGCAATCTGCGCCGAGGCCAGGAATCCGCCAACGCGGTTTGGGGCAATCAGGCTAGCGTGCTAGTTGGCGACTTTCTGTTCAGCCGCTCCTTCGAACTGATGGTCAGCGATGGTTCGCTTCAGGTCCTGAAGATCCTATCCAGCGCGTCAGCGGTTATCGCCGAGGGTGAAGTGCAACAGTTGATCACCACCAATGACACGGCAACGGAAGAAACCGCCTATTTAGAAGTAATTCAGTCAAAAACGGCGGCCCTATTCGCAGCAGCGGCCCGAATTGGCGCGGTTGTCGCAGGGCGGTCAGCGACCGAGGAAGAGGCGTTGAACGCCTACGGAACAAATCTTGGCATCGCTTTCCAGCTGATTGATGATGCCTTGGATTATTCGGCAAAGCAGGCGGAGCTTGGCAAGACCGTCGGCGACGATTTCCGAGAGGGGAAAATCACCCTACCGGTTATCCTCGCGTTTCGTCGCGGCACCGAGGAGGACCGCACCTTCTGGCGTCGTACCCTTGAGGATTTAGATCAATGCGAGGGCGACCTAGAACGCGCCCAACAATTGATCCAGCAACACGGCGCCCTTGGCGACACGTTGGCGCGTGCCCGCCACTATGGGGCCATCGCCCGCGATGCCTTGGGCTTGTTCCCGGACGGGGAGCCAAAGCGGGCACTCACGGAGGTGGTCGATTTTTGTGTCGAGCGGGCTTATTGATTCATGCTAGCCACACGGGGGTGAAGCATTTGGCGCGACGGATAGCGTGATTGATCTGATTTCTCGTCCGAGCCTTTTCAAGAACTGACGAATAGGCTAATTCACAAATTTGGAGGCTCAGGGGTGCGCGTTGGTCATCCCAGCATAGCCCCGTTCCTGGGACAGGACGGTTTTGTCGACCTCTCGGGTGTCGATGAAAATGCGTTCGATCTGCATACGTTCGCGATTAGTCGGGCTCGCTTCATGGTCGCCGTTAGCTCTGGCCCGCTGCAAATCGCCTCCTCATTGGGAACGCCCGCGGCGAGGGCGAATTCAATCACTCCAGCCGAGGTTCCCGGCGCCTGGAACGACCACGACTTGGTTTTACATCGAAATCTTTTCCTTGCCGACGGAACCCACGTTCCGGTCGAAGACGCATTGACGGCCGGCTTTTTCAATCGACAAAAGCTTTTGAATTTGAATACTGCGGAACGGTTAATGATGGTAGAAAATTTTGCCAAAGAGCTCATGGAAGTCACGCAGAACCTTCATGAGCAAACCCTGAGCATCGACGGTTGGCGGGAACTGGTTCTAGAGCCCAATCCCAAACATGCTGTTCCGAACCGGTTTTCATTTCCGATAAAGAACACGCGGAAGGTTGCGGTCGTGGAATATCCTGATCTTGCCCGCGCTGGTCTGCTCGCTAGGATCGCGGCGCGGCAGCGCTCGGTCAGCGAAGAATAATCCACGTTCGACGATTGACCGGGCCCTAGAAAACCAAATGCACCTTCATGGAGCTGCCGCGGTCACTCGCGGTCAGGAAGGCCTCGTTCGCGTCTTCCATCGAAAAGCTATGCGAAAGCAAAGGCGCGATGTCGATCCGCCGCTCCGAAAGGTAACGCACCGCCCAGGCGAACTCCTTGTCGAACCGGAACGACGTCTTCAGCACCAATTCCTTGACCATGATCTGGTCGGTTGGGATCGGCACCATCGGGTCGGCGAACGTTCCTATTTGAACAAAGGTGCCGCCTGGTCGCAGATGCTTGATCGCGGAAAGAACGGCGCTCGAGTGGCCCGACGCGTCGAAAGCGACATCGAAAGAACCACGCGGATGGCGCGGGTCGGCCAAAACCTCGTCTCCAGCGCCGACGTTCAGCGCGCGGTCGGCGCCTATGTCCATGGCGACTTTTAGAGGGGCGTCCAAGATATCCGTCATGGTGACCGACGCGGCGCCGGCAAGCTTCGCCGTCAGCGATACCAGCGAGCCAATGGGACCCGAACCAGAAATCAAGACATTGGCGCCCAGCAATGGCCCAGCCTGCCCAGTGGCATGCAAGGCGACAGACAGCGGCTCGGCGAAGGCGGCAGCGTTGATCGAAAGATCATCCGGCACGACGAAACATTGCACCTCATCGGTCCCATAGGTTTCGGCGAACATCCCCTGGACATGTGGAGACCGCCGCGAGCTGCCAAGGAAGACCATGTCGGAACACAGCAGAGCGCGGCCCACCAGACAGAACTCGCACGACCCGCAGGGATGGCTCGGGTTTACGGTCACCTTGTCGCCGACCTTGACCCGAGTGACCTCGGGACCGATTTCGGCAACGTCGCCGGCCGCCTCGTGACCCAACACGAAGGGTTCGCGCACCGGGAAATCCCCCATCCTGTAATGATGGAAATAGTGCAGGTCGGAGCCACAGATGCCACCGGCGCGGATGCGCACGCGCACACCGGTAGGGCCAAGGCCCGGCTCGTCCTGGTTGACGGTCTCGATGGATTGCTTGGCGGTGAGAACGGCGGCGCGCATGGGATGTCTCCGATCAGCTCTTGTCGAGCAGAGCCTGAGCCCTCTCGCGAATTTCGTTGCTAATCCGGGCCGGGCGCCGGGCGTCGAGGTCGAGCTGGACACCAAACTGGCTCAAACCCGCGATATCGGCGCCGGTCTCGGCGTTGCGCATTCGATGGTAGAGCCGCAGCGATGAGCTGCCGAGTTGGGCGATGCAACTATCCACGTCGATCATGTCGCCAGGTTTGGCCTCGCCATGGAAGGTTAGCTGAAATTCGAAGGTCGAGAGTCCAAACCGGTTCTCAGTCATGTATTCCGGCGTCATCCCAAATGCCGCCATGATGAAGCCGTTGGCGGTCGAGAAACGGTGGATATAGCCAGGGAGTGACAGCTTGCCAGCCCAGTCAGCCTCAGTTGGCCGCACCATGTCTTTCAACGCCGGAACCCAGACCGCGTCATCGCCGGGGACTGGGCGGTCCTCCAGGGCATCACCGTCCCAATCAACCACCGGCCCCGGCAGTGAGACGCCGGTGAGGCTCTGTTGCATGGCGGTGCATAGCACGCCCGTCTGATCGTTGAAAACCCGGTGCGCGATCACCGGTGCGTCGCCGGCCTTGATGAGCGCTGTTTCGATCCGATAATTGGCGCGGTTACGCAACTCCGCCTTGTAGTGGGTCACTGCGTCGGTTGTGCGTGCGGCGAAGGGATCAACACCGGCCAGGCGCAGGAAACGACAGGTCGCCGCCTCGAATTTCTCATAGTAATAGGCGACCGTAAAATGCTCGGTCGAATCGACTTCCCAGGTATGGACGTCGCCTCGGAAAGTCTCTGTATAGCCGGTCATTATATGCTTACTCCGCCGCTTTTCGCTCGTTGGACGCGTCGAAATCCCAAACTTCCTGGAAGCCCATGTCCTTAGAAAAGGTCATGAAGTCGCGCAGCGATACGTCCAAGTCCAGGCTGGCTCCAGTCTTCTTGAGCGTGCCGTAGATCGAATGCAGCGCGTGGGCGGTGGCCATGAAGCCGGTGCCGGGATAGATCGCGATTTGATAGCCAAGATCGATATAGGCTTGCTTGGAAAGCACCGGCGTGCTGCCACCATCGACGACGTTGATCAGCAACGGCAGATCGAAGCTGGCACAGATCTTGGTCATTTCCTCCTCCGATTCCGGGGATTCTATGAACAACACATCGGCGCCGGCCTCGGCGAAGGCCTCACCGCGCCTTAGCGCCTCATCAAGACCAAGGCCGGTGCGCGCATCTGTGCGAGTGACGATCAGGAAATCCGAGGAATCCCGCGTTTCCACCGCGACCCGAATCTTTTGTACCATATCCTCGAGCGGGATCACCTTACGGCCCGGCGTATGGCCGCATTTTTTCGGAAATTCCTGGTCCTCGATCTGGATACCGGCCGCGCCAGCTCGTTCGTAGCCACGGACTGTGTGCTGGACATTGAGCAGTCCGCCATAGCCGGTATCACCGTCCGCGATGAACGGCGTAGTGACCACGTCGGCCATCACTTTTACCCGGCCAACCATGTCGGTATAGCTGGCGATACCCGCGTCTGGCATCCCAAGATGTGAAGCGACGGTGCCATATCCGGTCATATACAGCATCTCGAAGCCGAACGGGTCGGCCATGCGGGCCGAGATGCCATCGAAAATTCCAGGAGCGGTAATTAGCTCTCCAGGGCGAAATAGGTCCTTCACACTAGCCATTGGGCTATCTCCTTGATAATAAATTCCGTCGCGGATCTCGAAGATCATCAGCGACAATTCCTCGGCCGAGCGTCCGGCCCAATCCAAATCTGGAATGCTATTCATCGACCGAGCCTGTGCCTCTTGCAAGGCCCCCAGCGCGCTTTCCATATCCATGGTCATCACCTTGCCATCGGTGACTACATGCTCGCCATCGACAAAGACGTCACGGATTGCCCGGTCGCCGGCGACAAAGAACAGCGAGCGCAGGAGCTCGCGTACCGGCATCATCAAGGGCGCCTTCAAATCAACCAGCACGAGCTCCACCTTAGCGCCCCACCGCCAGGCGGCCAATGTTGTCGCGTTC
>JAPKDN010000074.1 GCA_028822575.1 Alphaproteobacteria bacterium
CGATGGCGCGGTCTTGGCGAGTGCGCAGCACAAGCCTCGGGGCATCCGGACGCGCGTGCCATTAACATCGGCGCCCGCGTCACGCCACATCGCCAGCGCTTCTTCATCGTCGCGAAACTCTATTCCGATTTCCTGGAGGATCGTGTCGGCGTTGTACTCTATGGTCTGAAGACCCTCCTCGCCAAGGACATCGAAGACCGGAACCTGACGCGAGATATACGGAAATTGGACCAAGGTGGGTTTGCTACGGGCAGCCCGGCGCGCTTCGCGTCCACCGCTGGCGCGTCGTCGTCCACCGCGACCCGAAACAGGTTGTCTCTCCAACACGATTTCATCCGTCATCGCCCGCTCCTTGTGACAAGTCTGGCCGTACTGAATAGAGTCATACGCTTGGCGGGAGGAGATTCTTGTAGCTTTGCGACAACGCGATGTCGCAGGCGAGCCAGAGTCGGCACTTGGAGTGGCGGCATTTGCACTTTCCGCGTTTACGGGTGACGCTTTAGCCATGCATGACGTCATTATTATCGGCGGTGGCTTGCACGGGTGCTCCACCGCCTATCACCTGCTCCGCCGAGAGCCAACGCTTCGCGTCACAGTGATCGAAAAGGATCCGAGCTATGAACATGCCGCTTCGGCGCGCTCGAACGCCGGCGTACGGATCCTATTCTCGCAGGAAGAGAACATCGCCATGTCCCGCTATGGGCACGAGGTATATGGCGATTATGAAACCTTGATGGCGGTCAATGGCAAGCCCGGCCAGCTGGACTTCCATCGCCACGGCTATCTCTTCATCGCCAATACCGAGGCCGAGGCCGAGGCCGAGATGATGCAAGCCAATCACGCCTTCCAGACCGGTCTTGGCTGCGATGTGCGGCTGTTGGACGGACCGGGCGTGGCCGCGCTTTATCCCTGCTTCAATCCAGACATCATCGCATGCGCCACCTATTCACCCAACGACGGTTGGTTGGACCCGCATGGCGCGCTGCACGGGATGCGGCGCAAGGCCTGGGCCCTGGGCGCCACTTTCATCGATGCAGAGGTGACCGGGCTCGATATCTCCCAAGGTCCGGGAGGGCATCTTGTCCGCGCTGTCACCCTGGCCGACAGCCAAAGCCTGCCCTGTGATCATCTGGTGAACAACGCCGGCGCCTGGGTGATCGAGATCTGCCGGATGGCCAGCTTCGAGATCCCCGTTGTGCCCCTACCCCGCACGACGTTTTACTTCGAGCCAGCGGAGCCGATCGGCATTACCCCACAATCCCGCGATGGCCAACCCGTCGGCATTCGCCCCGAGGGTAAGGGTTTCATCAGCGGCAATACTGATTTCAGCCGCGCCGGCGCCTTCGACTGGACCGTGGATCATTCGGTTTTCGAGACCGAGCTTTGGCCAAATATCGCGCGCATGGTCCCGGCGCTGGAGACCTTGAAGGTGATGAACGCGTGGCCCTGCCACTATGCCTACAACACTTTCGACGGCAACATGCTGATTGGCGCCTGGCCGGACGGGCCGACGAACATGATAATGGCGACGGGTTTCTCGGGCCATGGCCTACAACACGCGCCAGCAGCGGGACGGGCCCTGTCCGAACTGATCCTCGACGGTCGGTTCGAGGCCATCGATCTTGGCCGGTTCCACTGCAGTCGGGTCAAGAAAGGCCAGTTAGAGCCGGAAGTTGGGGTGCTGGCTTGAGGGTGGCGGTGGGGCCGAGGGCGCAATATGTGCGGCAAAAAATAGCCGCATCCCCGGCGAACGCCCGGGGCCATGCCTGAGTAGCTTGACCGTGACAGCTGGCAATTCTCAGCTATGGACCCTGGAAATTGCTTCGCTATTCGTCATCCAGCACCAATTCAGACATGGGCCCCAGCTTTCGCCGGGTATACGGTGAAAAAGCCCCAAGTCCCCCTCCCCCTTACCGCACCGCGTCGCCCTGAAGTTGCGTGCGCTGCATGCGCCGGACCGCGTCGTGGTTGTCATGGATCGCCAGATGTTGGACACAGCGGTTGTCCCAGCACGCCACCGAACCGGCCTTCCAGCGGAACCGGCAGGTAAATTCTGGGCGGCAGGAATGGTCGTAGAGGTAGCTAAGCAGCGGCTCGCTCTCCTCGACCCTCATGCCCTCAAAGTGGTGCACATAGATGCCATTGACGAATAGGCATTTGCGCCCAGTCTCGGGATGAGTGCGCACAACGGGATGGGCATTCTCGGTCAACCGCCAGTCGTCATCCTCGCGCACCTTGGAGGTGCGAACCGCGTTGTGCTTGGCAAGCGGTCCGGCGACCCGGGAGTCGTTGTGGACGGCCTTCATGCCTCCCAGCATTTTCTTCATACCGTCGGAAAGCGTCTCATAGGCCATATACTGGTTCGCGAAGATCGTATCGCCGCCCCATTCCGGCGTTTCCAACGCATAGAGGATCGCGGCCATCGGCGGGTTCGCCATCATCGTCGTGTCCGCATGCCAGCTTTCTCCCGCCGCGCTTCTATCACCGGGCATGCGGGTCAGAAACACCATTTCGGCGTTTTCCTGACCCAAATTGAAGTTCGGATGAATGAACAGCTCACCGAACCGCTTGGTGAAAGCTTTGTGCCGCTCGATATCGATGATGTCTTGATCCCGAAAGAAGATCACCAGATGGTCCATCCACGCTTGGCGGATCTCGGCGATAACCGCGTCATCCAGATCCTCGGCGATGTTCACCCCGCCGATTTCCGCGCCAATCGAGGATGATAGCGGCGAGACGGTAATATGTTTGAAAGTAGTCATGGGTGTCTCCTGGTCTGTCGCTTGAACCGTCTAAACATAATCTTCGTCAGCCTTCGCGTCGGTCACTCCGCTGCGTGTTTGCCGACCTCCCAGCCTCTATCCGCCAGCTTCTCGGTGGCGAAGGCGCGGGGGGCATCTTCCAGATCGCTGGCGAAAGTGTCGTTCCAACGGTTTAGCCAGCCGAACAACGAGATCACCGAGACGATTTCGACGATCTGGCCTTGGGTGAAATGCTCGCGCAGGGCGTCGAAATGGCTGCGGTTGGTAGCGTTCGGCACTTCACCGGCGGCGAGACCGAATTCGATCACCCCGCGCTCGGAGTCGTCGAACAGCGGACTAGCCCGGTAGTTCAACAAGTCCTGAACCTTGTCGGCGGAGAGACCCTTTTTGCCACCATTGGCCGCCGTATGAGCCTGGCAATAGACGCAGCCCGCCGAGGTGCTGACCGCGTGGGCCGTTAGCCATTTGGTCGCCATCGGAAGTTCAGTTTCTGTTCGCATGATGGCGCCGATCAGACCACCAAAGGCGCGTAGGATGTCTGGCTTATGGGCCATGATCCGCATGCTGGTCGGAATATACCCGCTGGCTTGGCGGGCAATCGCGATGATGTCCTCAACCTCGGCCAGCTCGTCCAACCCCAGGGGTTCGATATGGGCGGACCCAGTGGTTTTTTTGTCCATCATCATCTTTAGCCCTAGGCCATTAATTCGCGACATTTGGTCATGATATTCGCGGCGCTCATGCCGTAACGAGCGCGCACTTGCGACGTCGGACCAACAATGGCAAATTCATCGGGCATACCGACAAAGCGCATCCGCGTTGGGTGATGTTCGGACACTAACTCCGCCACCGCACCGCCGAGGCCGCCCGTGAAGTGATGCTCCTCTGCCGCGACGATACCCCGGGTTTCCACTGCCGCCGCAAGCACCGCGTCCCGGTCGAGCGGCTTGATTGTGTGCATGTTGAGAACCCTGACGCCGACGCCCTCGCCGGCCAACTCATCCGCCGCCGCCAGGGCCTCGACCACCATCACCCCGCAAGCGATGACCGTGATATCGGTACCGCGCCTGAGCGTCGTTGCCTTGCCAATCACCGGCTTGGCGTCGAGAGCAGTCACCGGGGGCTCGTCCATCTTGCCGCCAAGCCGGATATAGGAAGGACCATCCAGGTTTTCAGTCGCTTGGGTCAGATGCCAGGCCTCATATGCGTCGGCAGGGACCAGGACCGTCATGTTCGGTAGACTGCGCATCAGCGCGATGTCTTCCAGCGCATGGTGCGTGCCGCCGGATACCCCCAGCACGATTCCGGAACAGGCGGCGCCGATCACCACCCTTTGCTTGGCATAGGCGACATCATTACGCAGCTGCTCCATCGACCGCGCGGTGATGAACGGCGCATAGCCGCAGAGATGGGGCCGAAGGCCCGTTGTCGCCATGCCACTGGCGACACCCATGGCGTTCTGCTCAGCAATGCCGGCCTCGATCACCCGATCAGGCGCCGCCGCCACCATCTCGCGTAGGCCAATCAGATCGAGCGTATCGGCGGAGATTGCCACGACCTTGTCGTCCCGGGCCGCCATGTCTGTAACGGCCAGACCGAACGCGAGGCGGGACTGGTTTTGAACCTTTGCAACCCAGGTGGGGTTCGCGGACGCGATCATACCGGTTCTCCCAACTCCGCCATGGCCTTCTCATAGACTTCATCTGGAACCATGTTGTTATGCCAGAGATGGGTATCCTCGGCGAAACTGATACCCTTGCCCTTGACCGTATGGGCAATAATCAGCGACGGCTTGCCCTTCTCATATGGCAGAGTGTCGAGCGCGCTGACGACCTGGTCCATGTCATGGCCATCGACCTCTCGCACCGCCCAGCCAAAGGCGCTCCACTTATTCGCCACTGGCTCCAGCGCCAGCATATTCGAGACATGACCGCTTTGCTGAACCTTGTTATAATCCAGGATCGCGGTGAGGTTAGAGGCCTTCTGATGCGCCGCCGCCATCGCCGCCTCCCAGTTCGAACCTTCCTGCAGCTCGCCATCGCCGATCATGACGGTAGTCCGGAATTTCTTCTTTTGCAGCCGTGCGCCCAGCGCCATGCCAAGCCCGATGGAAAGCCCGTGCCCAAGCCCACCGGTGCTCATCTCGACCCCAGCCATCTTGATATCCGGGTGCATGCCGAACAGCGATTCATAGCCATAGAACTGGTCTAGAACTGCGTCCTCGATGAACCCGGCCTGGGCCAACACCGCGCCCAGAGCGGCGTTGGCATGGCCCTTGGACAGGATAAACCGATCCCGGTCCGGCCAATCCGGCTCCTTGGGACGGACTTTCAGGTGATGGAAATACAGCGCCGCCAAAAACTCCGCCGCCGACAACGAGCCGCCCATATGCCCTGACCCAGCGGCCTTCAGCGCCCGCCAGACATTGCGCCGGATCTTCAGCGCCTCGTTTCTAAGATTATCGAGCGTTGCTTCTCGATTACTCTTTTTCTTAGCGGCCATCGATTTTCCCCCGGCGCGGGTTGGTGCATGTCGGGGTAGTTTTCCAAATACCAGGGCGGGTGACCAGAGGCATTTGGCGCGAGGGTGTGATGATTAGGGGCCACCTTTCTTCGCATCCGAGGTGAAAGCCCGGGATGCGGTCAAGAATGATCAGTCGATGCTCGCGAGTTGGCGAGTGAGGTCGTCCCAAGCAGGGTTTAAGCTCTCTATCAACGCGATCTTCAGAGCCCGAAGCCACCCCTCCATGAGACGGTCCCGTATCAACGTGCCCTCGATTGTGTCGTAAAATTTAACTTAGATCAGTCGCTCAATCCGATACCGGTTTGTATGCTTCACGGTGCCGGTACGATGGCCCTTGATCCGGCGCTTTATATCGGTGGCCATACTAACATAAAGGCTACGGTTTCGCTTGCTGGAAAGAATGTAAACGCAAGGCTTCATAATCGCTACGGAAGGCCCCGAGCTGTTTCTCGCGACTTTTTCCAGAGTAATTGTGATTTCAAACAAAATTGAACGCATCCCCGACGAAAGCCAGGGCCGGCGCGTGAGTATTTTCATTGTGATGCTTAGCAGAGCGCTAAGCGCTATCTATGGAATCGTTCCAAATTCAGTCGCCAGCCAAGCTCTGGGGTGTAGGCTCCGGCTTTCACCGAGCATTCGGATTTGAGAGGCTGAAAATCAATCAGATAGCTCGCTACACCGTTCGTTCCGTTCTCAAAGCCGCGATATCTCCCACGACCCGCACCCGCGCCCGCACCGCGCGGCCGGGCATGTAGCTCATCGGGATACTTTCGATATCAACGACCTTGAGGCTATCCCGCGCCGCTCCCGCCGCGACCGCGCGTTCCCGCGCCATCCGTTCGGCTTCGACCAAGAGCGCGTCGCGCTCCATCTCGCGGAAGACATGGTCAACGTCGCCGGAGATCTGGGCCATCGCGGCGCCAACGGCGTTGGCGACGGCGTGGTGCGGCACCCGAACCACCTCGGCGATCCCGTCCATCCGTTCCGGTGTCAACATCGCCGCGCCCCCGACCGCGAGCAGCAACGGGTCGCTGGCCTCGATCTTCATCCGATCGACCGCCTCGGTAAGCATCCTGTGCACCTCGGCGAGGCTGTCCCTAATCAAGAGCGCCGGCAAATGCGCGACCCGGGCCTTTTCCCCCATCTCCACCAACCCCGCCGCGACCGCGATATCCGAGAGGGTCAGGGTTTGGCCACCAAAAACCAAAGCCTCGTGGGACAGCCGGTGCCCAACGCTGCGCGGCCCAATCGACAGCGGGCTTTCCGCGACCAGGGCACAGCCGCCGAGGCCGATCGACATTAGATCAGGCATGCGAAAAAGGGTCCGCACACCACCGACTTTGACCACATTGTTGGCCTCGCGCGGATAGCCGGCCTTCAGGCAGCCAACATCGCTGGTGGTGCCGCCGATATCAACAACCATGGCGTCCTCGACTCCGGCCAGGAACGCGGCGCCGCGCATCGAGTTGGTCGGCCCGGAGGCAAAGCTGAACACCGGCTGGTCGCGAGCCGTCGCGGCATCGACGACGGTGCCATCATTTTGGGTGATATAAAGCCGGGCGGAGATCCCGCTGTCCTGGATCGCCGCCTCGAAGGCATCGACGGTCCGGTGCGAGAGATCGATCAGACACGCATTCAGAAGCGCCGCGTTCTCACGCTCCAACAACCCTATTCGTCCTAGCGTACCTGAACGGGTGATTCGCAGATCCGGATGTTCGTGCTTAAGAATGTCCGCCGCCCGGGTCTCGCAGGCATTGGTGAGGGGGGAGAACACCGCGCTGACTGCCGCCGCGGTAATGCCGTCGGCCTTCATCTTTCTGCCTGCGTCGGCGATGGCGATTTCGTCCATCGGCACGATCGGCCGACCATCATATTCATGACCGCCCGCCACCAGATAGGCGCCGCCACCCACCAGCGCGGCCAAATTCTCTGGCCAGTCTACCATCGGTGGCAATGTGGAGCTAGCTGGCAGACATACTCTGAGCGCGGCAACCCGGTTCAGACCCCGGCGTTGGACCACGGCATTGACGAAATGCGTGGTGCCGATCATAACCGCCGCGATGTCGTGCATCGCGTTGCCGGTGGTGTTGGCAAGATCCTTCAGTGCCGCACGAATACCGCCGGTCACATCCTCGGTCGTCACAGTTTTGACTGCGCCCAAGACCATGCTTCCCTCGACCAGCACCGCGTCGGTATTGGTGCCGCCGACATCGATTCCAATACGTTTCATGGGCCCCGTCATTGGCCGGCACGCTCGAAGACAGAGCGAAAATCGATATCGAAGCCGAAGGCGCGCGGGCCGACGGTGGCGAGCCCCTCGCCAGACATGAAACAGGCCGGCCCCGGCAGCGCCAGGACGTCGATCCTCTGACCATAGCGAATCACATCAGTACCAATGCCATCGCCGCTGACGCTGTCGACGACGCAGACCAGATCCGGTGTCATGACGACCGGCACGGCGCCACGATAGCCGACCGAGAATTCGTTCTGAAAATGCAGGGTAAACTCCGCGCCGGCGTCGTTGCCCAGCCCTTCGATGCGGGCCTGACCGCGCAGAAAACCCTCGGTCGGTCGGCGATCTACATCGACGACCTTGCCGGTAAACATTTTCAATCCACCACCGACCTCCAAGATCGCAGCGACTGGGTCGCAATGCGCGCGCCGCGCCGCCATCACCGCCTCACCCAGCGCGATCGCCTGCGTCGCGGTATGCAAAATGCCATGCTCCTTGACCTCGGCCCCGGTGCGCGGCGCCATACAGATCGCCGCGGTCGATCCACATTCCGTCGTGACGCGCCGGCTTATCCGCTCAACCCAGCCGGTATCAACGGCCTGGCTGATCACTACGTCATTGGCGCGAATGTCCGACAGCGAAAATGGCGCGCAAGACAATCCAGCAACCGCGAAACTGGTCATCTGTAGCTCCGGATAGGCCCGACCCATTCCGTCGGCGTCGACCACCGGATAGCCAGTCAACGCAGCAACCATCATTGGATGCACGCCGTTACCGCCGCCAATCTCCATGCTCATCACGGCATCGAAAGGCCGGCCCAGATGCTTCTCCATCGCCCGAACCGGTCGCAGCGCGTGATATGCGTCGGGGATGCGTTCCTGAGCCACCAGCGGAGCGCCCATGGTCGAGACTACCGCAACGAGCGCATCATCATCCAGGCTGTTGGGGTCGACAAGCGTCGCCGCTCCGCCGAATTTGAACAGCTGCTTGACGTTCATCAGCTTGTGGTACGGATCACCACCGCCGCCAGTCCCGAGAATCCAGGCCCCCAACGCCAAGGCGTCCATGTCACCGATGGAAAGATCTCGCGGCGGGTTAAGCGATGGGATCATGGCGACATCACCGAGGCGCGAAGGTTACCCCACCTTGGCGCGGTTTCGCTCGATCCAGCCGTCTACCATGGCTACCGTGGAATCGACAGCGGCGTTCTGTTTGCCACGGCCCAAGGCGATGGACTGAACCAACCTGTCTACCCGCTCGATATTCGGCGCACCGGCGGCCAATGCTCGCGCGGCAGAGGAGGGGCTGACCAGGGATTGGGCAGCATTCGCATATTTCTCGAACGGCACCATGTCTGATTGCGCGGCGCCAAGCGAGACGCAAAGCGACGAGACCCACTCATAAACGCTCCGGGTCTCCGCCAGATCTGTGTGCACCGCATCCTTGATGGTCCTCATATCCTCCGCCTGGACACAGCGATAGTTGCCGGCTAGGAGCATGCACCATTTGGCCATCGGCACGAAGATCGACTCATGCACCCGCAGCTTTACTGGAAGCTCCGCCGGACCGTCGCCAACATCATAACGCGCACCCTCGATATCGGCCTCGATCTGGCGCAGCATGGCGGTGTGTTCATCTGAGACAAAACGGGCAGATTTGAAATTCGTCGGCAACCGCACCTGGAGCACGTTCACCGGCTCATCCGGCGGGCGGAAGGCCTGGGGGTCGGGGCTGCACAGGGTCATCAGATCTGGGTCAAGATTGTCCCAGACCGTGGCATCGGCATAGGCGTCGCGATAGGCGCTGGTATCCAAGCCCTTAATCCGCTTGAGATAGGTCAGCGGCGGCATATTCATGATCGACATCATCGGCACCTTGGCCGCCGACAGCCCTTCCAACACCGCGCGCACGCCAGGGGAGCGGTATTGCGGCTCCTGCATCGCCAATACGGCGAGATCATAGTCCGCGGCGGTGATCGATTCCGGCGACCCTGCGGAAAGATCACCCGGCAAATTGGTGGAGCGAATTTCAAACAACCCCTCGCGCCCCTTGACCGGCATCCGGACCAGAGTGCCCTCGGCGTTGATCAGATCAGCTTCGGCCGGCAGACAGATCAGCTTAGCGTTATGGCCGGCCAGGATAAGCTTGGTCGCCAATAGCGAGCCATAAGACGCGCCCATTAGGAGGATGTTGTATTTCTTCGCCATGTGTCCCTCACCCCGTAAGTCCGGCGACCATCGCCACTTTTGCAAACAGTGCCGGGAATGATTGGACGAGGGAAGCCACGGTGGGATGGAATTTCAGGATGCGGAAAACTGCGGCGACGGCATCGCTATGATGATC
>JAPKDN010000075.1 GCA_028822575.1 Alphaproteobacteria bacterium
CTCTGCGCGGCGCTTGGACTGAAAACCCGCGTACTGCCAATGACCGATGACCCGGTCGCGACCATCGTTGACACAGTCGGTGGCCCGCTGGCGTTTCAGCATTATTTCGTTCGTGATCGGTCCGAGCCCATCGTGAAAGGTTTTCGTTTTCAGGGGATTGCCGACGCCAAGCCAAACCCGGCGCTCATGCGAGCGTTGGAAAATGGCGGTATTTCTGGCGTTCTGATCGCACCATCTAACCCGTTTGTTAGCGTCGACCCGATTCTAGGGTTGCCGGGACTTCGCGCGGCGTTGAAATCTTCGCCGGGGCCGACGGTCGCGGTCTCGCCGATCGTTGGCGGTCAGGCGATCAAGGGCCCCGCCGCGAAGATGATGGCTGAATTGGGCACGCCAGTCAGTGCGGTTGGCGTCGCCAGCCACTATGCCGGGTTTGTCGATGCCATGGTGATCGACGAGGTCGACCGAGACCAAGAGACCGAGATCCGCAGCTTGGGCATGGACGTCTTGGTGACGCAAACCGTGATGCGAACCCTAGATGACAGAAAAACCCTGGCGTGGCAATGCCTTGACTTCATCTCTAGCCTTGGAGCGAGCTAGTGGTTGTTGCCGTCGTTCCGATGAAGAATCTTGCCTCCGCCAAAAGTCGGTTGGCGCCGCTGCTCGATCAGGTGGAGCGCCAGGCATTGGTCGAAGCGATGCTGAGTGATGTTCTGGGCGCTCTCGCGGCGGCGCGCGGATTGTCGGAGGTCTTCGTTATCAGCGATGGCGAAGGACTATCACTGGATGGGGCCTCCTTGATCATCGAGTCCAAGAACCGAGGTTACAACGAGGCGGTCGCGACGGCGCTCGCGGATCCGAAGGTCGTGGGCGCAGACGCGGTTTTGATCCTGCCGGGCGATCTGCCTTTTGTCGCGCCGGGTGACGTCGATAGCTTCATAGGAACCAATACCGCGCGGTCCGATGGCCCAAGCGTGCGTATTGCGCCCGCGCGGGATGGGGACGGCACTAACGCCTTACTGATCGCGCCACCAGGGTTAATGGTAACGCTGTTCGGGCCTAGAAGTTTCCAACTTCACAAGCAAGCTGCAGAGCGCGTCGCTTCCACAGTTGAGATCGTCGCCGCACCCGGGCTTGCGTTCGATATCGATACTCCGCAAGATCTGCTCGAATTTTGCGCGCGCGATTGTGATACCGCGACCCACGCCTTCCTGAGGCGAAGCGGGGTGGGGGAGCGCCTTACGCGCACGGGCCATAGCAGAGTAAACCGCCGATGAATCGGGGATGACCTTGTCGAAAGATTTCTTTTGGATTGAGCCCGCCGATCGGCCCAACACGGCCACCGCCAGGGTATTGGCGGGGATCGATGATCTGCCGGCTCTGATGGACGCCGCGTCACGGATGCGCGATCACGGCTTCGGGCGTCATATCAGCTATTCGCGCAAGGTTTTTATCCCTCTAACACAGTTATGTCGGGATGTTTGCCACTACTGCACCTTCGCCCAGGCACCGCGGGATCTGAAACAGGCGTTTCTGTCAAAGGAGCAGGTGCTGGAGATCGCCCGCGCCGGCAAGGCTACCGGCTGCAAGGAGGCGCTGTTCACGCTGGGCGACAAGCCGGAGCTGCGCTATGCCGCCGCCTGCGAGGCGCTGGAGGAGATGGGCTATCCCTCGACCCTGGCGTATCTGAGGGACATGGCGCTGCTGGTGTTCGAGGAAACTGGCCTGATGCCGCATCTTAACCCCGGGGTGATGACCCGGGCCGAAATCGCCAGCCTGCGCGAGGCTTCGGTCAGCATGGGCATTATGCTGGAAAGCACCTCGATACGTCTGATGGAGAAGGGCGGCTGTCATCACGGCTCGCCCGACAAGGACCCCGCCGTGAGGCTGGAGACCATGTCAGAGGCTGGGCGTCAGAAGGTGCCATTCACCAGCGGTATCCTGATAGGAATAGGCGAGACGCGGCAAGAGCGGGTCGACGCGCTGTTGGCGCTCCGGGATCAGCAGGACGCGCATGGCCAGATCCAAGAAGTTATCATCCAGAACTTCCGCGCAAAACCTAGTACCAAGATGCATGACGCTCCGGAGCCGGGTCTGGAGGATCTACAATGGACAATCGCGGTCGCTCGGGTGATTTTTGGGTCGGAGATGGCTATCCAGGCACCGCCGAACCTGTCCTATGGCGACGCGGCGCGGTTGATTCCAGCTGGTATCAATGATTGGGGTGGGGTCTCGCCCGTTACTCCTGATCATGTGAATCCGGAGGCGCCATGGCCGCACCTGGATGTACTTGCCCGTGACACCGCATCCATGGGCAAGATCCTGGTAGAGCGGCTGTCGATCTATCCGCCGTATGTTCGCGACGTCGAAACCTGGCTTGATCCCGGTTTCCGTGCCGCCGTTCTTTCAGCCGCCGACGCCGATGGTCTGGCACGGACCGAGGATTGGGCCCCCGGCCGGGCAGAGGCACCCGACAACAAGATCCCTGAGCTTGAGGTCACGCCGTGTTTTCTGGCCGATGCCGAGCTCGACCGTATCCTGGACCAGGCGATGGCGGGAAATCCGCTGTCGGAGACGGAAATCGTCCGATTGTTCCATGCCCGCGACGGCGAAGTGGAGACCATTGCCAAGTCCGCCAACGAGCTGCGCCGCAAGATGAACGGCGACAGCGTGCGTTATGTGGTGAACCGCAATATCAACTACACCAATGTCTGCTATTTCGGCTGCAAGTTCTGCGCGTTCTCCAAGGGCAAGACCCAGGAGAGCCTGCGCGGCAAGCCCTATGATCTGGCGATGGAAGAGATCGTGCGTCGTGCCACCGAGGCGTGGGATCGAGGTGGTACCGAGGTCTGTCTACAGGGTGGCATCCACCCGGATTATGACGGCAACACCTATCTGGAGATTACCAAGGCGTTGAGGGCAGCGCTGCCGGATCTGCATATCCACGCCTTTTCTCCGCTGGAGGTACACCAGGGCGCCCGGACTCTGGATATCCCGCTGGATACGTTCCTTGGCCGCCTGCGTGACGCGGGCCTTGGGAGCTTGCCGGGGACGGCGGCGGAAATCTTGGATGACGAGGTGCGTGCGGTGCTTTGTGCTGACAAGGTCAACACGGCCCAATGGCTAGAGGTGGTGGAAACCGCCCACAATGTGGGTCTGCGCACGACTTCGACCATCATGTTCGGCCATGTGGACAAGCCGGTGCACTGGGCGCGGCACTTGATCCGGCTCAGGGAGTTGCAAGCTCGTACTGGCGGGATCACCGAGTTCGTGCCTCTGCCTTTCGTTCATATGGAGGCGCCGATTTATCTGCGTGGCGGTGCGCGGCGCGGGCCAAGCTGGCGCGAGAACGTGCTGATCCACGCGGTGGCACGGCTGGCGCTGCATCCGCTGATCACTAATATCCAGACCTCCTGGGTCAAGCTCGGCCCAACCGGCGCCGGAGTGTGCCTCGACTCTGGGGCCAATGACTTTGGCGGCACCTTGATGAACGAGACCATTACCCGCTCCGCGGGTGCCAGCCATGGCCAGGAACTTCCCCCGGAGACGATGGACCAGGTTATTCGCTCGCTCGGCCGTGAGCCGGGGCAACGCACTACGTTGTATGGCCCGGTGAACGAGGCCCAGCGCGCGCGTTCTTACAACGCGGCGCCATTGGCCGATGTGGTCAACACGCCTGTCCGCAAATCCCGCAAACGGGACAGCGCCGCCGATCTGGTTCGCCCGGGTTATGAAATCCAAGGTAGCGCCGACTGACCTTGCGACGAGAAAGCGACCCCAACATGTCCGACGCCCCGCTTACCTTCGGCCTGATGCTCTCCAACCGAGGGCCGGTGTTGGGCTACAGCACACCGGCGGATCTGATCGCGCTCGGTGAAAATGTCGAGGCGAGTGGGCTGTTCGACACGGTCTGGTCGGGAGATGCATTCCTGACAAACCCAAGGCTCGATGCTGTGACATTGCTGACCGCCGTCGCGGCACGAACCGAACGGGTGCGGCTTGGCCCTGCGTGCATGGGCAGTTTCACCCAGCGCAACGCCTTGGACCTGGCTTATCAGTGGTCCAGTCTCGATCAGATTTCCAGAGGCCGCATGGTGATGGTTGCCTGCGCCGGTGGTGGTAGCGGCGAGGCTTGGGCACGGGAGGACCGCAATACTGGCGTTTCCTCCGCCGATCGCCGCGCACTGATGTGGGAGCGGATCGCTTTGTTTCACCGTTTGTTCAGCGAGGAAAGCGTTACCTTCCAGGGCCGGTTCCACGATTATGAGCAGGTCCGCGTCGTCCCCCGTCCGTTGCGGCAACCAAGCCCTATCTGGGCGGCTACCAATATCACGCGCCTAGCCAGTGGCGGGTCCGCCGGTCGGATGCCGGTAAAGACCCTGGCCAAGGTTGGTGAAATCTGTGACGGTTGGATGACCCATTCCGTCAATCCGGAGACCTTTTCCGAGGCCTGGAGCCATGTCCGGGCCGCCGCTGCTGCGCAAGGCAAGGACCCGAACGCCATGGACAACGCGCTGGTGGTCAATATCTGCGTTAACGACAACCCCGAGGTGGCGTTGGCCGAAACCGGGGATTTCCTGGCCGACTATTACGGCATCCGGTTCTCGCCTGAGCGCACCCGGAATTGGACCGCGCATGGTTCGCCCGAGGTCTGCGCCGCGAGTCTGAGCGCCTATATCGGCTCCGGGGTCAGGCACCTGGCGTTGCGTATGACATCGCGCGACCAGAACGGACAATTCGAGCGGTTGGTGAATGACGTGCTGCCGCTGGTGAACAACGCTTAGACGACAGGGGAGACGGTCATGACAATCGGTGTCGGACTTGGGATGGCGGCGTTTACCTTCTCGACGGCGGCGGGTTATTGGCGCTGGGTGAAGCGCTGTGACGAGGCGGGAGTCGACTCGCTTTGGCAGACCGACCGGCTGGTCTCAAAGGAACCGTTCCTGGAGTGCATGAGCACCATGGCCGCGCTCGCCGGCGCTACCAAGAAGGTTAAGTTTGGCATGAACGTCGCCTCGATGGGGCTACGCGATCCGCTGCAGACCGCCAAGCAATGCTCAACCATTGATTATCTCTCTGGCGGGCGACTTTTGCCGGCCTTTGGTTTGGGGAGCAACCGGTCGCGGGATTTCATCGCGACTGGCACCGCCACCAAGGCCCGCGGCCAGCGGATGAACGAGGCGTTGGAGATCATGAACCGGCTGTGGAACGAGGAAGAGGTCACCTTTGAGGGCAAGCATTACCAGTACGAGAAGGCCAGTACCAGCCCGCGACCGGTTCAATCACCACTGCCACTTTGGGTCGGGGGCTCCTCGGATGCGGCGATTGAAAGAACCGCTAAATACGGCACCGGTTGGCAAGCCGCCGCCGATAGCCCCGAGGAAGCTGGCATCGTCGTCGATAAGATCCTGATTGCCTCCAAGAAACATGGCCGTCCTATCGATCACGACCATTTCGGCGCGGCGGTGGGCGTGCGCTTTGGCTCCTGGGACGAGGAGCCGGTGAAGAAGTTGGCTGCTGATTTTGAAAAGCGCCTCGGTAAACCGGCCAAGGAAGGTTTTGTCGTCGGTGGCGCCGACGAGATGTTGGACCGGATGCAGGCCTATGCGACCAAGGGCGTATCCAAGTTTATCCTGCGCCCAATCGGCTCTGGCGATTCTGAGATGGAGGACCAAACCGAGCAAATTATCGAGAAGGTCTTGAGCCGGGTGAAGGAGCTGAAGGGGCGAGAGGCGGTGTGATTATCGATTTTTCATCCCGGATCAACCCCGAGATTATAAATAGACAAAAACAACCACGGGATAGACGCCCATGAAATTCGGATTTCAAACCATGTTGCGCGGCGCGGCGTCGACCCCGGAGGGGCTGACCTCGATCGCGCAAAAGGGCGAGGCATGCGGCTTCGATGTCATCGCACCGAATGACCACATCATCGTGCCTGGCGGAATTGAGAGCACCTATCCCTATACCGACGATGGAATTTGGCCTGGCGCGGCGGTCGTTGAATGTCATGAGCAGCTTACCGCGCTGACCTTCATCGCGGGCAAGACCGAGCGGATCAGGATCCTGCCCTCGGTCATGGTGGTGCCATATAGGGCGCCGGTGCTGACGGCCAAGATAATCGCCACCGCCGACGTGCTGTCGCAAGGCCGGATCACCCTCGGCGTGGGGGCCGGTTGGATGGCCGAGGAGATCGAAGCGATCGGCGCGCCGCCATTCGCGGAACGTGGCAAAGTTACGGATGAATATATAAGGATTTTCAAGGAGCTATGGACATCAAATAACCCAAAATATAACGGTGAGTACGCTCGCTTCTCCGACCTTCATTTCAAACCGCTTCCAGTGCAGAAGCCACACCCGCCGATTTGGGTTGGTGGCGAAAGCAAACCCGCGCTTCGCCGCGTCGCCAGGCTTGGTGATGGCTGGTATCCGGCGTCGAATAACCCGCGGTTCCGGGTGGCGACCCCGGCACAACTTTTGGGGCGAATGGATGTCCTGCGCCAAGTCTGTGATGAGCAAGGCCGTGACATGGGCGAACTCGATATCGGCTATTTCTTCACCGACGGAGTGCATGCCAAGGAGCGCTGCGGCGTGGATGGCGCGCGCAAATTGATGACCGGTGCCCCGGCTGATATTGCCGGTGACATCGCGGCTTTCGGCAAGGTGGGGGTCGGCACGATGATCTTCATTTTTCAGCGCCCGGAGGTCGAGGCGACCCTTGATCAGATGGAATGGTTCAGCGCCGAGGTGATGCCGCTGTTGAAATAATGCGGCTCCAGGTGCCGCCGCGCCGTAGCCCAACAACTTAGGAGACCGAGATGATATTCGGATTTGGACTTCCCACCCGTGGCCCGCTTGCCGAGCCGACGGCGATCAAGAAACTTCTCACCCGCGCCGAGGAAATTGGGCTGGGCTATGTTTCGGTGTCTGACCACATCGTCATTCCGAAAAACATTAACCCACTCTATCCCTATTCGGACAGCGGCGAGCCCCCATTCCCGCCGGACGGGGCATGCCTGGAGCAGCTCACGCTGATGGCCTATGCGGCGGCGGTAACCTCTAAGATTCGGATCCTGTCCTCTGTGATGGTGGTCCCACATCGTAATCCTATCCATACCGCCAAGACCATTGCGACCATTGATGTGCTGTCCAATGGACGGGTCACTATCGGTTGCGGCGCCGGTTGGATGGAGGAGGAGTTCGAGGCGATTGGCACCGAGCCATTCAAGGAGCGGGGCAAGGTCACCGATGAATACCTGGAGATCTTCAAGGAGCTATGGACCGCCGACTCCCCCGCCTATCAAGGCAAGTACAATAGCTTCACGAATGTGAAGTTTGAGCCAAAACCGGTGCAAGATCCGCATCCGCCGCTATGGATCGGTGGTGAGAGCCCGGCCGCCAAGCGGCGCGCGATCAAGCTGGGAGACGGTTGGTTTCCGATTGGCGCTAACCCGGCGTTTCCACTTAATACGGCGGATAAATACGCTGCCGGCCTGTCATCGTTGAAACAAATGGCGGCCGAGCATGACCGCGACCCGGCAACCGTGGATCTAGGTTTCTGGAGCAACTGGGACTGGGAAGTTCTGGATCGTAAAACGCCTCAGGAAGGTGACCGTCATATCATGACGGGGGGCACGTCGGCGATCATGGATGACATCGGCGCGCTCAAGGAGATGGGCGTCGATATTTTCATGTTCCAGCTCGCTAAGGCCGAGAGCCTGGACGAGACCATGGCGTCGATGGACCGGTTCGCGGACGGGGTTTTGAGCAAGGTTTGAGGACTAAAACCACATATTAACCGTCATCCCGCCGTCGAGTGGGACCCATTTCTTCGGCGTATTGTTGGTTGCTGTTTTTACAACACCGAACGAGCCCATGATTTAAGCGGAATGGGTCCCGGTCTTCGCCGGGATGACGGCAATAGAGGAAATCGTGAACCATGGAATTGGATGCGGACTATATCGTTGTGGGCGCCGGCTCGGCCGGTTGCGTTTTGGCGGACAGGTTGAGCGAGGATGGCTCGCGGGTTTTGGTGCTAGAGGCAGGGCCGAAGGACCTGAACCCGATGATCCATATTCCTGCGGGTATCCTGCATCTTCTCTACAATGAAACAGTTAATTGGAACTATTCCTCCGAGCCCGAGGAAACCAGCGGCAATCGGCGCATCCATTGGCCGCGCGGTCGGGTGCTTGGTGGGTCGAGCTCGATCAACGGCATGCTCTATGTGCGCGGCAATCCCGCGGATTACGACGGCTGGGCGCAGATGGGTTGCCGGGGCTGGTCCTTTGATGAAGTGCTGCCGTTTTTCCGCAAGTCCGAGAACTACCGGAGCGGTGGTGATCCAGACCATCGGGGCAAGGGCGGGCCGTTGCAGGTCGAGGACTATCGCAACATTCTGACCCTGACTCACAAGTTCGTCGAAGCAGCGGAACAGGCCGGTTTTAAGAAGAGCGCGGATCTAAACGGCGCCGAGCCGGAGGGTGTCGGCTATTCGCAAATGACCCGAATTGGCCGGCGCCGGGGCTCTACCGCCCAGACCTTTCTCGCGCGGGCCAAGAAACGCCAGAACGTACGGATCGAGACCAATGCCGTCGCGACGCGCCTGACCTTCGACGGCAAACGCTGTACCGGGATCGCGTTCCGGCAAAAGGGCGTGGACCGGGTCGCCACGGCGCGGCGCGAAGTGATCGTTTCCGGCGGCGCGGTGAACTCTCCACATCTGCTTCAGGTCTCCGGTATTGGGCCGGCGGATAATTTGAAATCCATAGGCGTCGACGTGCTGCACGATTCACCCGGCGTGGGCGGCAATCTGTCGGATCATTATGTCGCCAGGATCTCTCACCGAGTGAAAGGGGCCGACTCGATAAACCAGCTGGCGCGCGGGCCGAAACTATTGCGCGAGATCGGCAAGTTCGTTTTGCTGGGCAAAGGCGCGCTGACCTTCGGGGTGACCAGCGCCCAGGTGTTCTGCCGCAGCCGCGAGGGGCTCTCTAGCCCGGATCTGCAATTGCTGTTCACCCCCGCGAGCTATCAGCAGGGCGTGATCGGTCAGCTGGAAAAGGAGGGCGGCATGACGGTCGCGGTCTGCGCCGTGCGGCCCCAAAGCCGCGGCACGATCATGGCGGAGTCCCCCGATCCCTTGGAACGCCCGAAGATCCGTCCGAACTATCTCTCGAACCCAGACGACATGCGGGTGATTTTGGCGGGGATGGAGCACACCCGCCACATCTTCGCCCAGCCCGCCTTCGAACCTTATAATGTGGCCGAGACACTGCCGGGGCCTGGCGTTACGGACAAGGCGGACCTGGAAACTTTCGTGCGCGAGCAGGGCAGTATCATCTACCATCCCGTCGGCACCTGTAAGATGGGCGAGGACTCGTTGGCGGTGGTCAGCCCGAGGCTCGCGGTGCATGGGATCGAGGGCCTGCGCGTGGCTGATGCTTCGGTGATGCCGACCGTTACGACCGGGAATACCAATGCGCCAACAATTATGATCGGCGAAAAGGCCGCGGCAATGATTATTGAGGACGCCAAAAGCGCCGGCTAAAACCAGCATCGCGCCGCCTTGACATGCTCGACCTCACGTGCATGTCATGTTGCGTCTGTCACTAGCGCCGTTTAAGCTCCTTCGCAGTGTCGTGCTCCGGGTGAGCTGACCCGCCCAGACTGGTAGCCTCTCGGCCCGTTGCACGGCTGAAAATGCGTTGCTCAAGACGCATTGAGGGAGGACTAATTAGATGAAACGTCGCGCCTTTATTCAAAATACCGCCATCGCCGGCGCCGCCGGGGCGATCGCCGCCACCGGACTG
>JAPKDN010000923.1 GCA_028822575.1 Alphaproteobacteria bacterium
TCTCTCCCAAATCATTGGGCGTTCGGGCTATCCTTCCGTATGTCGACGAGTTTCGCTCGGTGCATTCCCTGGGAAGCTTGAAAGAATTAGCCGATGCTTTGGGGCCTCAACGCGGCATTTACACGCCGGCGATGTCTGGTTGGAAAGCGAAGTTGCATACCGTCGAGATGGCGGAATTGGCGTTGGGAGAAGGTTCATGACCGAAACATTCGATGCGCTTGCCCGGGACGACGTTCTTAAAACCATCGCGGCTTGGAATAGCGAAGGCCGGAAAACCGCGCTCGCGACCGTGGTCAGCACGTGGGGCAGTTCTCCTCGCCCGGTCGGCAGTCAACTTGGCATCGACGGTAACGGCAATCTTGTCGGGTCGGTCTCTGGAGGTTGCATTGAAGGCGCCGTCGCCAAGGAAGCCATGGAGGCGATGGTAGACGGTGAGCCTAGATTGCTTGAATTTGGGGTTTCAAACGAACAGGCCTGGGAAGTCGGTCTTGCTTGCGGCGGTACCGTCAGGGTTTTCGTTGAACGAATGGAAGGTTGAGCGACATGCGCGCCAATGTCCTGAATGCGATCCTCGCTGCCCGAGAGGCGAAATCTGCGCTTGCGGTTGTTACACGTATCGCCGACGGCGCGCAATGCACCTTCGATGGAACCACGGTGGAGGGTGAACTCGATCTTTCTCCGGCATGGGTCGATGAAGTCCGAACCCAGATGCGCGACGACCGTAGTGGTACCTTCGAGGATGGCGCGTTATTCGTGCATATCCATAATCCACCGTTGCGTCTCATCATCATCGGCGCCGTGCATATCGCCCAGGCGCTTGCGCCGATGGCGGCGATCACCGGCTTTGATGTCACCGTGGTGGATCCGCGGGGAACGTTCGCGACCGAAGAGCGTTTTCCCGGCATCACCTTGAACGATGAATGGCCGGACGAGGCGCTGGAAGCGTTGGCGCCCGACGCGCGCACGGCGGTCGTAACCTTGACCCATGATCCAAAACTTGACGATCCGGCGCTTGAGGTCGCTTTGCGAGGCCCGGCATTCTATATCGCATCGCTTGGCGGCAAGAAAACCCATGGAGGTCGGTTGGAGCGTCTCAAGGCGGCGGGTTTCGACGCCGAGACATTGGCACGGATCAACGGTCCCGCCGGTCTTAACATCGGTGGCGTTTCACCGGCGGAAATCGCGGTTTCGATTCTGGCGGAGCTGACCGCCATTCGCCATGGTCGCCCCACCATGCTCACGGCGGCCTGAGGCGAGGGCCATGAAATTTGGCAAATTTCCCCTGAGCGACGTGGAAGGCGCGATCCTCGCCCATAGCCACCGATTGCCGGAGCGCGCGCTCAAGAAGGGGCGCCGGTTGAACACCGATGATATCGCGCTTCTCCGCACGACGGGTTATAAAAGCCTCGTCTGCGCCAAGATCGAAGAGGGTGATATTCTCGAGGATGACGCGGCCAACCAACTGGCTGGCGCGGTTGCCGGCCCCATGCTATCAAAAGCCGTGGCATTCACCGGTCGCTGCAACCTGTTCGCCGAGGTCGATGGCCTGGTGATTTATGACCCACAACGTCTTAACGGCTTTAATCAAGTCGACGAGTCCATCACGCTTGGCGTAGTCCCGCCCTATCAGAATGTGACTAAGGGGCAAATGGTCGCCACCATGAAAATCATACCCTTCGCATTGCCCAACAATACCGTCCAGATCGCGCAGTCGATTGCGGAAACATCCAACCACTTGATACGGGTGGCTCCCTTCCGTGCATTGAAAGTTGGCATGGTGCAATCAAGGTTGGAGGGCACTAAGGAGACTGTCCTCGACTCGACCAATGCGG
>JAPKDN010000076.1 GCA_028822575.1 Alphaproteobacteria bacterium
AGCGACCTTTGCCGCTCCCTTGGAATGGCCCCAGTACCAACCACTCAAACTCTCTGCACCGTCGCCCTCGATCGAATTAGCTGACGTATGCCAGGGGTTTGGCTCGTTATGGCCCTTGGAGCGCAGATAGTCGTTATAGGCCAGGTCCGGTTTGACCGAGGCGTCGGGATGTAGCCCATCATCGCGCTCGAACGGCTCGAATCCGCATTCCGCCGTGACCACGCCGAGATCCGATATTGGGTTGAGACCTACCTTCTCCATGCCCTCACGGTCCGCCGCCATGTGGGTCTTGCCAACCAGGGTTACCCGGCGGCCAAGGGGGCGCAGATAGTCACCCATGGTCCGCTCGTCCACACGCAGTGGATAATTGTTCCAGGACGCGCCATGGGAGAACATATAACGCCCAGTATAGAACGACATCCGCGACGGTCCGCAGATCGGCGACTGGCAATAGGCCCGCGTGAACTTGACACCACGCGCCGCCAGGCCATCGATATGCGGGGTTTGTAGATGCGGATGCCCGTAACAGGACAAATAATCCGCTCGAAGCTGGTCGCACATGACGAAGAGGATGTTCTTTATGGGGTTCATTGCATTGCCTCCGCCATCCGGCGCAGTTCACCCTTTTGAATTTTGGTTCCATTGGGGCTCGGGGTACTCGGAAACTCATTGATCGCAATCACTCTAATAGGCACCTTAAAACTGGCGAGTTGCGCCTTGCAGTGCCCGATCAAGGCGGTCTCATCGATCTCGGAGCCTGGCTCGGGAATTACGAACGCCACCGGCCGGTTGCCGCGTTCCGTGGCAAGCGCGATGGTCTGGGCGTCGGCGACGCTGGCATGCGCGCAAAGATGGGTCTCGATCTCTAATGGATTGACCAGGAACCCCCCCAGGCGCAGTACATCGCCCATCCGCCCAAGATAGGTGAAAGTTCCATCGGGCTCGGTGGTGCCCAGATCCCCGGTCTTGAAATAACCATCCTCGGTGAACGCCTTGCGCGTCGCCTCCTCGTCGCCGTGATAGCCGACGAACATATTTGGCGTCCAGATCTCCAGCTCCCCCTGCGCGCCATCACCAAGAAGCGTCCCTGTGTCGGGGTCGCGCACCCGGACATGGGCCTCATCGCTCACCGGAACGCCGCCGCCCTCGGTGCGTATCTCCTCCGGGTCGTCCAGGCGACGCAACGAAAAGAACGAGAACACCTCGCTCATACCAAACGGGCCAACGAAGGGGAAACCACGGCGATAGCCGGTTTTCGGCAGGTCAGCCAACGCTGAATTAAAGCTGGCGTAGGGGCAATTCCGGAGCGTCGGAAACGGGATTCTAGCGCCGTTCGTCAGACGATCGCCCTCATCAATCAGGCGTGCAAACATGTCATCGCCGCCCGCGACATGGGTTGCTCCATGGCGTAGCATCAGCTCGGCGCACTCCGTCGCCTCGAAGATCAAGGGCATTACCGCCGGCGCGCCAGCCCGGATCGTTGCCAGCAAGTAGACATAGCCGAACACCCCACAGAACGGCAACGATTGGATGACCATGGTATCCGCTGCCTCGAGGTCGAGTGTGTTGACGACATCGCCGGCGTGGCGAACCACTTGTTCCTGGTTGTGGAGCACGAATTTCGGCAGGCTGGTGGTGCCGGAGGTGGTGAAGATCGCACAACCACTATCCGGCCCGCCCAACACCTCATCCATGGGCTCATGAGAGGTCAGATCGCCATAGGGAACGACGTCGAGGCCCAGGACAGTGACAGGATCACCGCCGCATTGGATCGCGCTGGAAACGGTGGAGAGTAATTTGGCTTCGATGCCACCCAGAATCTCCATATGATCAGCCCGGCCCAGTTTTGGAACAAAGGCGAATACCTTGGGTTGAGCCCGGCGTAAAACATCCTCGATCTCGGCCCGGCGGAACCGCGTGTTCATGGCGACCGCGATCGCTCCGAGGCGGCCGCAGGCGCCAAGGAGCCCGAGATAAGCTCTCAGATTCGGCAACCAAAACCCGACCCTGTCACCCGGCCCAACGCCGAGCGCGCGGAGCCCTGCGGCAACGCGGCGGGTCTCCCGCTCAAGCTCCGCGTAGGTCAGATCCCCATCCGGGCACTTGATTGTGACATCTCCAGCCACCTTGGCCGCGCTCTGGAACAAGTCGGTGATGGTCCGCATGATAAAGCCCACTCAATACTCGATTTGATCGACACGTAATTCAGCCGCGAGCTTACCCTCGGCGTTCACGGCCCGCAAAACATCGGGCACCTCGCCGTCGCCGACACTCCACAACGTCACCGTATCGTCCCAATGGACCGGACGTGCGAACCGCGCGGTAACATCAAGGCTTGTTGGTGCCACCACTTTAGCCAATGCCCCCATCATCCAGATCATCGTCTGAATGCCTTGGGAGATCGGCGCGCGATATCCATAGCGAGCGGCAAAGTCGGGTGCGAAATGGATGAGGTTCCCAACATCCTCGGAAAAAGCAGTCACGTCTTGCGGGCGCATAGTTTTCTCATCGATCAGCGCCATGCCCACGCTAGGATCCTCAGAGGCGCGCCGGGTTCCACGACTGACGCCCATTTTCGCCGGGTCCGGTTTAAGCCTGAACATCTCAGCGCGGGCGGATACCGCGCCATCGTCGCCGAAAAACTCAAATATCTGAACGATACGCCGACCCCGGGGGCCTTCTTCATCCGAGGCAATCCAGCCGCGTTGGATAAGCGGTTGGTCGAGGGTGGTAGCCTGATACAACTCAAATCGCTGGGCCTTGTGAACCATCCCATTCAGCACGACACCACCGGCGGTCATCGCCTTGAAACAATCTTGGCCGAATAGTCCGGTCTCGACGGTGTCTCCATATAATGCCGGGTCTACGCCACAGGCCCGCAGCTTGCGTTCCTGATAGTCACGGGTATGCCGCGCCGTCCGCTCGGGGAAGGTTGTTGGGGTTTCCTGGGAAACGTCACCTGTTTCCATTGCGTGCGGTCTCCGCGCCGGGGTCATCATCGCGGGAAACATTCCATCCGCGGACGCGGTGGTCAAACGGGAGTGATGCCTTGGCGTTGATGAGCACAACCCTGGAGGACGTGGGATGGACAATTCACCGCATCCCCGTCGTTCGACGGGGATGCGGGCCATCTTTTTTGAAACAGCTCGATAAAATTCATCCCGGCGGCAGTGCATCGAGCGCGGCGACACATTCACAGATATATTGAACCAAAACAAATACGCCGATCAGTCTACCCGGTGTTTAGCTAGGTCTCCAACCAGGCCCGCTGCCAACGCGGCAGGGCAAAAGCGGCTTGGTGAACGTCCGGATCATAGTGCCGACCTTGATAGTCCCGCACCGGGTGACGCAATGACACCCCGTCACGACCATAAAGAAAGAATCCAAAATCAGCCCCGGGAAAGAACGGCACTTTGGCCCGATAAATTTCGATATGCGACAACAGCCCGGTCCGCCTCATGACCGAGACCAGGTTCTCTCCCCCCGCGCTTTCCTCCTGCAGGAAGTGACCGCCGCCCACGGATAAGAAGATGCTGTCGGAATCCAAAATCACCCCAGTAGGCGAGATGATCTCCACCAACTCGGTGAAAAACGCCTCGGTGAAAAGATTGGCCGACGGCCCCACTGGTTCGGTCAAGTCCAGAATAACGAGATCATAGGTCGCACCGGCTTGCCGCGCGCGGGCCACAAACCCCGCCGCATCTTCCACGGCCAAGGTCACGCGAGGATCGTCATAGTCACCCTGGACACCAAGATATTGGTTCGAAAGCTCAATCACCCGGCGATCGATCTCGACCATGGTCACCGAGGTGACGAAATCATGCACTAGGGCTTCGCGCAAGATACCACCATCGCCACCACCAATGATCAGAACAGACGTATCCGCCCGCTCCCGGCCCAGCAACGGCACATGCACCGCCATTTCGTGATAGACGAACTCGTCCGCCTGGGACGCCTGAATATAGCCATCCAACACCAGGAAACGGCCAAAGGCGTCATGCTCCAGGATCTCAATCATCTGAAACGGGCTGTCCTCGCGATGCAGGACCCGCGCCTCGACCGACAGAGCGACGCCGAGCTCGCCGGCCCGCTCCCGCCACCAGGATTTCGGGGGTTTGGGGTCTGAAGGTGCTTCAGTCAATATCGGCCGCCGGTCCGGCGGCGCCGTGGCCGGTATAACCACCATCGATCGGGATCACCACGCCGTTCACATAGCTAGCCAGTGGAGAGGCCAGGAACATCATGACATTACCAATCTCGTCCGGCGTGGCTAGCCGGCCCATCGGCGTACGGCGTTGGATCGTTTTCTCATCGATCCGGCCAGTTTTGATCATGCCTTGCACCATCGGCGTCGCAACATAGCCAGGCGAGACCGCATTGACGCGAATTCCGCTTTGCCCCCACTCACTGGCTAAGGACTTGGTCAGGCCGGCCACCCCGTGCTTTGACGCGGTATAGGCATTGCGGTAGGGCAAACCGACCAAGCCGGCGATAGAGCTGATATTGACGATCGCGCCCTCGCCCCGTTCCAGCATCTCCCCCGCCACCGCGCGACAGGTAAGATAGGTTCCAGTCAGATTGATATCGATGATCCGCTGCCAATGCTCCATCGACTGCTCAAGCGTCGGCGCGAAAGTGTCGGACACCCCGGCACAGTTAATCAGCACGTCGATCTTGCCAAGCCCGCCCCTGGCGGCCTCTATGATCGTCGCGACAGACGCCTCATCGGAAACATCACCCGGCGCAGCGACGTGCTGGTTGCCCAACTCCCGCGCTGCCTCGCGGGTTTTATCCTCGTTTATGTCCGAGATTGCAACCGCCGCGCCCTGGGCCGCGAACAATGATGCGCTGGCCCGGCCGATGCCGCTGGCACCGCCGGTGATCAGGACAACCTTGCCAGAAAAATCCATACCACTCATGGTTTACTCTCCCCGTTCGATAATTGTCGGCGGCTGATGCGCCGTGACTTCCGGCAAAACCTCGACGAATTTCTCAACCTCGACCAGGGCGGTATGCGCGGTCGGCGCTTGGGCCAGCCGAGACGTACCGGTGTCGCGGGTCAGTACGTTGGGATTGCCGTGTTTGCAGAGCGAACCGGTCTCACCCGGCACTTCGGGATCATACCAAGCACCGGTGGAAAGCTGTATCACTCCTGGCATCACGCTATCGCTCAGGATCGCCCCGGCGAGGCAGGCGCCGCGATCGTTGAAAATTCGAACCACTTCGCCATTACCGATCCCTCGGGCTACCGCATCACCAGTATTCATGGTCATCGGCTCTCGCCCCTGGATCTTGGAACCTCGGCTAACCGAACCGCTATCCAACTGGCTATGCAGGCGCGTGCTCGGCTGGTTTGAGATCATATGCAGCGGGTGCCGCGCGGTGGCCTCGGATCCAAGCCACTCGAAAGGTTCACGCCAGATCGGGTGCCCCGGACAATCGTCATAGCCGAAGCCGTCGATCGTCTCGGAAAATATCTCAAGCTTGCCCGACGGCGTCTTCAGCGGATTAGCCTGCGGATTGGCTCTGAATTCCCGAAGGAGAATCACCGGCGCGTCTGCTGTCAACAGCTCTTGGGGCCCTTGTTTCCAAAGGGTTTCGAAGTCCGGCAACTCAAACCCCGCACCGCCGGCCCGCTGACGCGCCTGATCCCAGAGATGGCGCAACCAGTCCATCTCGTCACGCCCCTCGGTGTAGGTCTCATGACACCCGAGACGCTGAGAGAGCGCCGCGAAGATGTCATAGTCGTTCCGGCTTTCCCCAATCGGTTCGATCGCCTTGTGCATCGGCACCACCGTCGGCTCCCAACGCGCGAACATCAAATCGTTCCGCTCAAGAGCGGTGGTCGCTGGGAAAACAATATCCGCGTGCCGGGCGACCGAGGTCCAATGAACCTCATTGACGATCACGCATTCAGGGCGCCGAAACGCCTCGATCAAACGGTTGATGTCCTGGTGGTGGTGGAAGGGATTTCCGCCGGCCCAATAAACCAGCCGAATGTCGGCATAGGTCCGCTTCTCACCGTCATAGTCGTAGGTTTTGCCCGGGCTAAGCAATAGATCCGAGATCCGCGCGACCGGAATAAAGTCATCGACCGCGTTCTCTCCCTGAGCCAGGGCCGGCCAATTAAAAAGTTTGGTGGGATTACCCAATCCGTTCTCGGAGCCGTAACCGATGCCAAAGCCACCACCCGGCAGACCGATCTGCCCCAGCAACGCCGCCAGCACCACGGTCAGCCAGATCGGTTGCTCGCCATGATCGCCCCTTTGGACGCCCCACGCGGTCATGATCATGGTCCGGCAATCGGCCATGCGCCGCGCCAGCTCGATGATAGTCTTGGCTGTTATGCCAGTAATGGGTTCGGCCCAGGTCGCGTCCTTGACCAGACCATCGCTCTCGCCCATCAGATAGGGTGTGAATTTGTCCAGACCGACGGTATAGCGGGCGATGAAATCCTTGTCGTGGAGGTCTTCCGATATCAGCGTGTGCGCCAGAGCCAGCATCAGCGCCGCGTCGGTGTTCGGGCGAACCGCGACCCATTCCGGCTCGAACATCGCCGCGACATCGGTGCGCAGCGGACTGATATTAACGAATTCAACGCCGGCGTCATAACAGGCTTGCAGCCCCTCGTTCAGGGTGTGCCGTCCAACCCCGCCGGAGGTCACCTGGGCATTCTTATGCGGTAGACCGCCGAACATCACCATTAGCTCGCAGTCGGAGGCAATTTCTGGCCATTGGGTCATTTCATTCAGCACCACCTCGCGCATATCAGCGCAGATATGCTTGATCATCACCTCCAAGGCGGCGTGGCTGTAGCTATTCTTGTGCCGGACATAACCGCCCGCGGCGTTCATGAAACGATGCACCTGGCTCTGGGCATGATGGAACCGCCCGGCCGAGCCCCAACCATAGGAGCCGGCGAAGATCGAGCCGTTACCATGGTCGCTCCGCACCCGCTCGATCTGACCCGCGGCAAGATCCAGCGCGGTCTCCCAATCCACCGCTACGAACGGCTCGGCCCCGCGCCCGGCGGGATCGGCGGCGATGCCCTTATCCAGAAAACTTTTGCGCACCATCGGACGGCGCACCCGGACCTGATCATCCACGGCGTCGACGATCCCCGGCCCAATGATCGCCGGCGACGGGTCGCGCTCATAGTCATGGATGGCCTTGAGCTTGCCGTCCTCGACCTCGGCGTAATACGTGCCCCAGTGGGTGGCGGTGGGGGTCAAACGCGGTTCGGCTTCGATGGTCATGAGAAGGCTCCGGGGATAGTGCGGGCGGCGGGAGTGGTGTTTTACACCGGATGTGGGGAGCCGTCACGCTTGGGAGTACTTCCCTCCGCGGATCCACGGTCGTCCGAGAAATCGTCACTTTGGATTACGGCAGCGGCGCAAGGCTTGCCGAAGTTGCCAGGAGCAATGACTGTGATCAAATCACCTCGATGGGTTTTCATCAAACTCCGACACCGCCTCAATCCAATCGAAGGTGTTCTATTCATTCCTGATGTTCAAACCGTTAACCGCATTAGCCACACGCTCCCGAACGACCGCGTCGCGCTCGTCAGGCAGGTTCGACCAAACCTCGCGACGGCCATCGACAAGGCGGCGCGCCCTGTGTTTACGCATTCCTTCAGCGGAAGTAGCCCACACTTACCTCCATCCGCATTCAAAGCGTACCGCGTTACATTATAGAAATCAGTTCGCCACGCTCATAGACATCCGGAGCGATGTGTAAACCCGACTGTCGACGGAAGATCGCGCATCCGCGCCAACTTTCCACATCCCCGATGCCAGCCTCCCGTGCCTTTCCCAGAGCTACCCTCGCTCGCCCCTCCATGCTACTAGCCTCCCGAAAGTATTTCGCCACCACGCCGCTGGAGCACCGCATGGCCGATCCATGGACCATCGAGGCGCATCGCCTCTTCAAGCAATACGGGATTAAGACCGTCGGCTATGTGCCCGACGCCGGGCTTACCGACCTCATCAAGGCGTGTGACGCCGATAACGACATTCGCGCCGTGGTCATGACCACCGAGGAAGAGGGTATCGGCCTCGCCTCCGGTGCCTGGCTTGGCGGCGACAAGGCCGCGGTGCTGATGCAGAGCAGCGGGGTCGGCAATACCGTCAACGCCATCGCCTCCATCGTCTCGTCCTGTCAGTTCCCGCTGTTCATGATCGTCACCATGCGGGGCCAGTACGGCGAGTCGAACCCCTGGCAGATCCCGATGGGTCAGGCGACGGCGCCGGTGCTACGCAGCCTCGGGGTCAAGGTCTACGAGGTCGACACCGAGGAAGACGCGGTTGGCGCGATCGAGAACGGGTTGAAGATGGCCTTTGTTTCCAACGCCGCGGTCGCGGTGCTGATCGGCCAGAAACTGATCGGCGCTAAATCATTCATCGCTGATGTCGCCGAGGAGGTCAGTCATGTCTGATCCGAAACTCAACCGCTCGGACGTTATGAAAAAACTGATGGCGGTGCGCGGCGACGCGTTGGCCATCGCCGGGCTCGGCTCTCCGGTCTGGGATCTGGCATCGTCAGACCATAAGCCAGAAAATTTTTATCTCTGGGGCGGCATGGGTTGTGCCGTGTCGATGGGTCTTGGCTGCGCGCTGGCCCAGCCGGACCGGGGTGTCTGGGTGATTACCGGCGACGGCGAGGCGTTGATGGGTGTCGGGTCTTTCGCGACCGTCGGCATTCAACGCCCCCGTAATCTGGCGGTAATCGTGCTGGATAACGAGCACTACGGCGAGACCGGGATGCAGCGCACCGCGACCTCTCACGGCACGGACATCGCCGCGATGGCCGCCGCCGCGGGCGTGCCGACAACCATGAAAGTGACCGATGACGCCGGTGTCGATGCGCTCGTCAAAGCGCTGAAGGCCGGGTCCGGGCCTCTGGTTGCCGTGGTCAAAGTCGCAGCGTCCAAGCCGAACCTGGTGCTGCCCTCGCGCGACGGGGTCTATCTGAAAAACAGGTTCCGCCAGGCGGTGCTTGGCGCGACCGACGCGATGCATGTGAGCTAGAGGATTTTCCGATCCAATAGCGCCGACATTCCAATCCAACGAAGACGCCCCCCGGGGCGTCTTCCGCTTGGGCCTCGACCATGACCGTAAACCGCGCCGATACCGTTATGGTTGTCGGGTTTCTCATCCTGATTCAAGCGACCGGCGCGCTGGCCGGGTTTTGGTTGCCGGCGATCGCGCCCGAGATTGGGACGGGGTTGGGCCTCGAACCCGCGCTGATCGGTTATCAGGTCCTGATCCAGTATATTTTCGCCATGCTGTCGAGCTTGACGGCGGGCGGTCTCGTGGCCCGGTTCGGGTCTTGGCGCGCCTCTCAACTGGCGCTTTTGCTCTTCGCGGCGGCGCATCTGATGTTCATGACCGGCTCGCTCGGCATGATCGCGCTCGGATCAGCGGCGCTGGGCTGTGGCTATGGGTTGGTCACGCCGGCGGCCTCTCATCTGTTGAACAAAATCGTCACCCCGGCGAACCGGAATTTCGTGTTCTCCGTCCGGTTCACCGGCGTGCCTCTCGGTGGCATCGCGGCGGGGTTGGCCGCGCCGGCCATGGCCTTGGAATTCGGCTGGCGGGAAAGTGTCGCGGTCGTCATCGCCATCGCGTTGCTCGTGATGCTCGCCATGCAGCCGCTGCGGGCGCGCTGGGATAGTGACCGCTCCAAATCAGCCACACTGGTACGCAACCCCATCGCAGATATGAAAATGGTTTGGAACCTTGCGCCGCTCAGATGGATCGCGCTTTTCGGGCTT
>JAPKDN010000077.1 GCA_028822575.1 Alphaproteobacteria bacterium
GATTATACGCCGTCATGCGAGAAGGCGACGTCATCGACGAGGAAAGCGCCGAGGGCGAGGCGACACGAGAGCGGTTGCGGAAGATGATCCTTGAGCAGGAAAAATTAATCGTCTCCTCCGGTACCTTGCTCGGGTACCGCTACGAAAATTCCGACATCATCGTTCCGGATGGTACCGAGGAGCCACCCGATGACGCGCGGCAATACGTGCCCGTCGCGAGGCCGGGGCATCGCGCGCCGCATATATGGCTGGCGGATGACACCTCTATCCTTGATCATTTCGCCAAGGGGTTCACACTTCTCGTATTGGGCGCCGACGACGATAGCCTCGCCCCTGAGATTGAAAACTTCTCGGACGCCGCTCACCGCATCGGCTTGCCATTAACCGTTGTCACAATTCCGGCCCCCGCCGCGGCGGCGCTCTATGGCGCGAAACTGGCCCTCATCCGCCCGGACCTCATGGTCGCCTGGCGCGGGATGGGGTCCCCGATCGATGCCCCACGCATTCTCGACACGGTACGTGGATCGTAAGATTTGAACTGAACGCGGGCGGCACTCGGCAAATGTATCAACGGGTTAAAATTTGGTCGCGGTGATCTTACTCATGCAAGGACGGATCGAAGGGCCGGAACTTGGTGGTCGACCAGGCGCCGTCGATGGCCAGGGTGTGGCCGCTGATGAAACCGGCCTCGTCGGAACACAGGAAGGCGATGCCGTTGGCGATATCCTCCGGGGCGCCGACCCGGCCCAGCGGCGTGGCGTTCAGCAGCATGTCGCGGAAATACTCGTTGGTCTCGAAGCGGTCCTGGTTCATCGGCGTGAGGATCATCCCCGGCGCGATGGCATTCACCCGGATGTTATAGGGACCATAGTCGGCGGCCATGTTGCGGGTCAGACCGATCACCGCCGCCTTGGTGGCTGAATAGACGGAGCTGTTCGGCACCCCCATGATCCCGAAGATCGACGCGAGCTGAACGATGCTGCCACCCTTGCCGCCGGCGCGGATCGCGGTGACCGACTCCCGGGCCATCCGGAACAAAGCACGCAGATTGACGTCGAGAAAACGATCGAGATCGTCGTCCTCGGTCATATGGGTCGCCACCGCGCCGCCGATCCCGGCGTTATTGACCAGGGCCCGGACCCCGCCGAACGCCTCGACACAGGTCGCGACGATAGCCGTCGGAGCATCATCCTCGGTGATATTTCGGGTCAGGGTGACACAGCGGCCCGGTTCTTCCGAGACGAGATCCGCGGTCTCGGCGAGGCCGTCACCGTTCAGGTCCACCGCCAATACATCGGCGCCGTCCGCCATCAAACGCTTGGTCGTGGCCCGCCCGATACCCGAGCCGGCGCCGGTGACGATCGCCGCCTGGCCTTCAAGTCTTCCCGTCATCTCAGTCTCCTTCAATCGATCATGTCGTCGGGAAAGGGTCGGTATTTCGTCGTCACCCAACCTCCATCAACGGCCAATGTCTGACCAGTGACGAAGGATGCGTCGTCAGAGCACAAAAAGACGATACAGGCCGCCACCTCGCTCGGATCGGCGGACCGACCGAGCGGCGTCTGACTGATCAAGCCGTCCTCGATGAAATAATCGTCATTGGTCTCGAAGGCGAGCTTGGTCATGCCGGTGCGGATCAGACCCGGCGAAATCGCGTTCACCCGAATGCCATCGGGTCCGTAATCCGCCGCCTGATTCTGGGTCAACCCGATCACCGCCGCCTTGGATGCCGAATAGATCGAGTTGCCGGGAAAGCCGAGCATGCCGAACACGGAGGCTATGTTGACGATGGCGCCGCCTTCCGCGTTATGGCGCATCAGCGGAATAGCCTCGCGGGTCAAGCGAAGCAGCGAGCGGATGTTGGTGTTGATCACCCCGTCGATATGCCGATCCTCGGTGGAATGCGCGGGCTTGGCGTGCCCCATGCCCGCGTTGTTCACAAGGATGCGCGGCGAACCGAAGGCGTCGACGCATTGGCCGACCAGGTCGGCGGGGGCGCTGGCCTCGGTGATATCGCGGCCTTCGGCGATGATCCGCCCCGGACCATTGCCGGCCATCCGCGCGGTCTCTTCCACGCCCTCGGGCCGGCGGTCGACCGCCAGGACATGGGCGCCCTCCGAAACCAGCCGCAGCGCCGTCGCGCGACCGATGCCTGATCCCGCGCCGGTGACGATAGCGGGGCGTGCGTCGAATCGTTCACTCATTGACCGTGCCTTCAATCATGCAAGTCGTCCGGAAACGGCCGGTACTTCGTGGTCGACCAGCCGCCATCGATCGCCAGGGTGTGCCCGGTGATGAAGGACGCGTCATCGGAGCATAGAAAGGCTATCCCGGAGGCGACTTCCTCGGGTTCGGCGGCGCGGCCAAGAGGGGTTTGGCCAATCAAGCCTTTAACGAAAAATTCATCATTCGCCTCGAACCGCCCCTTGGTCAGATTGGTCCGGATCAACCCCGGCGCGATGGCGTTCACCCGGATGCCATAGGTGCCGTAATCAGCGGCCATGTTCCGGGTCAGGCCGATCACCGCCGCCTTGGAGGCCGAATAGATCGAGCTGCCAGGAAACCCCATGATCCCGAAGACCGAGGCGATATTGATGATACAGCCACCCTCGCCGCCGGCCCGCATCGCCTTGACGCCTTCCTTGGCATAACGGAACAGGGCGCGAATATTGACGTCGATGAAACGGTCGAGATCCGCGTCCTCGGTCGCGTGCACCGGTTTCGACGCGCCCACGCCGGCGTTGTTCACCAGGATGCGCGGACTACCAAATTCCACGACACAGCGCGCGACCATGTCGACGGGAGACGTGTCATCCGCCACATCGGACTGAACATGGACACAGCGACCGGGCCCATTCCCGGCCAATCGGGCGGTTTCAGCCGCGGTTTCGCCGTCCCGGTCGATGGCCAGAACATCGGCGCCCTCCGAGACAAAACGAAGCGTCGTCGCGCGGCCAATCCCCGAACCGGCGCCCGTCACGATCGCCGGCATGCCTTCTAGTCGTTCAGCCATTTTTATCTCCCATTACCGATGTTCTATTCTCGTTCATTGACCAACTATTTTACGCGTCCGGGTTTTGGCTCGCGGCCACCCCAAAGACCAAAATTCCAACGTGAGAGGCGGGGTAGATCTCCAAACGCATCAGGACACAGTATTCTTCGCCACCCCGATAAACAAATCACCCCGTTGGACTTCACACCGGAAAAATTCCGCTAATCTAAAACAATCGAAAACCCAACCCTCCGGAGATCTCTCATGGATACCAAGGACCTGTTCGACCAAGGCCTCGCCACCCGTAAAAGCGTGCTGGGCGAGGAATATGTAAACAACTCGATCAACAACGCCGACGAATTCGCTCTCAAACTGCAGGAGTTTATCACGACCCATGCCTGGGGAGCGATCTGGGGCCGTGAGGGACTGCCGCTGAAGACCCGCAGCATGATCAACATCGCGATGCTGGCGGCGTTAGGCCGGACTCACGAGTTTCGCCTGCATCTGGGCGGCGCCATCAACAATGGCGTCACCAAGGACGAAATCGCGGAGATCTTGATCCAGGTAGGCGGCTATGCCGGCTTCCCCTGCGCCGTCGACGGCTTCCGTCAGGCCAAAGAGGTCTTCAAGGAAAAGGGAATCTGACCCTTTTCGACGGCGCACCACTTACCGATGCTTTCACCCGCGAGGGGTTGGGACTAAGGTTGGCGCATGAGTCGCGCTTCCCTCAATTTGGTCCTTGGCCTGTTTCTCCTCCTTCTCGCCGCCTGCGAGGAGGAGGAGCCTCGGTTGATGAATCATCGCGAAGGCAAACCCCCGCCGGGTGTCGGCGGTGCCGGTGATGTCTGCGTGATCGTGCGTAACCGCGCGCCCTTCACCATTACCGGCCGGGTACAGTTAAAATCCCGTGAACGGGCGACCTTTCGGCTGTCGCGGAACAAATCTCAAAAGCTCTGCATGACGGGCCAGCTGTTCGGCGGTGATACCGTGTCATTCATCCTGACTAGCTTCATCACCATTCCGATCTTCTCTTGCTATACTCGGCACGACCATTCGATCGACGTCTACGCCAAGCGGCGCGGCGAAGGCTGGCTCTACAGCGCCACTTGCGTGCGTTGAGGCTGAATCGATCAAAGGTGACGACTCGCGTTTAAATCAGTGAAGACGGGCGATCAGTTCCTTGGCGATCTTCGCCGCTACCATCGCGGTCATCCCATAGGGGTCGCGATGCGGGTTCAACTCCACCACATCCGCTCCAACGAGGGCCCCCTCGAAGGTTTGAATCAACCGCAAAACTTCGCGCGTCGATAGGCCCCCAGGCTCGAAATGGGACACGCCCGGAGCAAATGCCGGGTCAAGGGCATCCAGATCCACGCTGCAATAGACCGGTCCGTCGAAGGTGATAGCGTCAACGCCGCTCAAGTCACGCATCTCGTGGATCTCGACGCCGTACCGTTCCGCCTGCTCGCGCTGATGCGCGTTCAGGGTGCGAATGCCGACTTGGACAAGACGTTTAACCTGGCCGCCTTCCATCAACCGCGCGAACGGAGACGCGTGGCTATAGGGATTGTCGAGCATGTTTGCATAAAGGTCGGGATGGGCGTCGACATGCAGAATGTTTAATCCCTGATGCGCTTCGCAATGAGCGGCGATTACCGGCCACGCGACCGAGTGATCTCCGCCTAACGACAAAACGCGATGTCCTTCCGTCAGGAGACCGGAAACGCGGGCGTGGATCACGTCAAAGGCTTGTTTTCCTGCTAGGCGGGCGAGAACCACATCACCAGCGTCTTGCCATATTTCCGGTTGGCCGAGATCAAGTCCAGTTTCCGTGAACATGTTCGCTGAATCGCTGACCAATGCCTCGCGTATTCTTCTAGGCCCGAGCGCGGGGCCGGCCATGAAGCTGGAGTTATTGTCCTGCGGAAGTCCCAAAAGTTTAATGGTCACTTGGTTGTCCAGTCCTACCCGGCGCGGGCCAGTTGAGTCTCGACCAGACGGGACCAATAGCTGGCGCCGATCGGCAGTGCCTCGTCGTTGAAGTCATAGCCCTGGTTATGCAGCTGCTCCCCCTGTCCGGCGGGGCCATTGCCGATCCAGACGTAGGAGCCGGGCTTTTCCTGGAGCATGAAGGCGAAATCCTCAGCGCCCATGCTCGGTTCGGGGTCTCGGATCACGAAATCAACGCCGCTGATATCGGCGGCCACGGCGGCCGCTATCTCGGTTTCGTCCACAGAATTGATCGTCGGTGGATAGCGCTTTTCATATCGCAGTTCGGCGGTCGCACCGAAGGCCTCGGCGATGCTCTCACAAATCTGGCGCATGCGCGGCTCGATCCTATCGTGCACCTTGGGACTAAAGGCCCGACACGTTCCGGCGAGCTGAACCATCTGCGGAATTACGTTATATGCGTCACCGCCATGGATCTGCGTCACCGAGACGACGACCGATTCCATCGGATTGATGTTGCGGCTGGCGATGGATTGTAACGCGACAACGATCTGCGAGGCGACCAGGACCGGGTCGACACCCAAATGCGGCATGGCGCCATGACCGCCGACACCCGTCACGTCGATCTCGAACATGTCATAGGCGGCCATCATTGGCCCGGAACGCGCGGCGAAGGTGCCAACCGGCATGCCTGGCCAATTGTGCATGCCCCAAACGCTTTCAGCGGGAAATTTCTCGAAAAGGCCTTCCTCAACCATCCGGCGGCCGCCACCCTCGTTCTCCTCGGCGGGCTGGAAGATAAAATAGACTATACCATCGAAATTCCGGGTCTCCGCGAGATATTTGGCGGCGCCGAGAAGCATGGTCGTGTGGCCATCATGGCCGCATCCGTGCATCTTGCCGGGGTTGAGTGATTTGTGCTCGAAATCGTTGTTCTCGGTCAGATCCAACGCGTCCATGTCGGCGCGAAGCGCGATCTTGTGATCCCCCCCACCATTGCCCTTCAAAACCCCGACCACACCTGTTTCCGCCAATCCGCGATGCACCTTGATACCAAAAGACTCAAGACGTTCGGCGACGAAGTTAGACGTCCATACCTCTTCGTAGGCGGTCTCCGGATGCTTGTGCAATTCGCGCCGCCATTCGGTCATCTCTTTATGAAAGTCGGCAATTCTGTTGATGATCGCCATGGTCTCTTCCTTCTCGTATATTGTTATTTCAAGAATGAGGCGCCGGTTCAGAAACCGGCGGTGGCGGCGGCGAAACGACCAATCGGCGCCGGCGCGCCGACGACTTGGTCGTTCTCGCGGTCATGCGCGATAATGCCGCCCTTCACCACCAGTCGGTGATTAGCGGCCTCGGCGGCCAGGGCAATGCGTTCGGTGGGGTTTCCGTCTACTACCAGCAGATCCGCCTTCATGCCGGGTGTGACTGTGCCTTGATCAGTCAGGCCGATCAGATCGGCGGCGTTGCGGGTGGAAATTATCAAGGCATCGCTCGGCGAAATTCCGATATCCACCATATAGCCAAGTTCAAGCGCATTGGCGCCATGCAGGTTGAACGGGGTTCCGGCATCGGTTCCCATCGCGATAAGACCACCCTCCTGATAGTAGCGCCGCACTGATTCCTTATGAACCTCTAACAGCCGTCCCGCCTTTTCAATCACGTAGACCGGCATTCCCCGGTCGGGGTGAGCCATGATATTGCCGACCGCGGCCAGGGTTGGAACCAGATAGGTACCCGCTTTTAACATTTCCTCGATGCACTCATCGGTCATGAAGATGCCATGCTCGATCGAGGAGATGCCGCCGCGCACGGCATTGAAAATTCCCTCGGAGCCTTGCGCATGGCTCGCCGATTTGCGTTTGAAACGCTTGCCCTCGGCGATGCCAGCGCCGATTTCCTCAGCGGTGTAATGAGCATCCTCGGGATTGACACCAGGGGTCATCACCCCGCCCGTGGCCATGATCTTGATCAGGTCGGCGCCGGCGTGAATCTGTTCACGCACCGCCTTGATTACTTCCTCAACCCCGTCAGCGACTCGGCCAATTCGGTTGCCGTGACCACCGGTCATGCAGATCATCCGGCCGACCGCTCGGATCGATGGGCCAAGATGACGACCGGCGTTCACCGCGTCACGTACCGCGAATTCCAGATAATCCTTGCCGCCGCAATCCCGGATCGCGGTGATCCCACCCGCCAGCGTGGCCTGGGCATTCTCCAGCGCCTTGATGGTGATCTGCCCGTCGGTCAGTTTACCCTGCACCGCGCCGGGATCCGCCTCGCCGCCATAAACCAGATGGACATGACAATCGATCAGGCCAGGCAAAAGCGTGCCGCCGGAGGTATCGACGCGCAACCCATCATGACCGGAAAATTCCGCCGACGGCGCCACCGCGACAATGCTGTCGCCATCGACCATGACACCATGCTCCAAGAGCATGCGACCAGTTCCATCGAAAACCAGACCACCATCGAAAAGCACGGGCATCGGTGCACTCCAAGGCAAAAAAACGGTCCAAGGTCGGAGACAGTCCCGCTCAAACCAGCAATGTGGCGGACGCAAGCCGGGGCGTCACGCTCTCTATTTCCACCAAGGTTGGCAAGCCGGTTTGCGCGCCCTCTTGGAGGCAGGCAAGCCCGCCGGCCACGCTGGCCTGGCGCAGGGCGTAGGATATCGACGCCCCCCCATCCAGGCTCGCCGCCAGGGCCCCGACGAAAGCATCACCCGCGCCGACAGTATCGACCGGCTCGATCTGGAGCGCACCAATCCGAAATATCATACCGCTTGTAGCCAGAACAGCGCCAGACCCGCCGAGGGTGATGATACAGTCGAGTGTGAACTTTTCCGCGAAGGTTTTGGCATGAATTTCCGGGTCATCCTCGGCTCCGGCCAGGGTATTGGCTTCGCCCTCGTTCAGCACCAAGACATCACAAGCCCCAAGAGCCGCGTCGGTTATCCTGAGAGCCGGCGCCAGATTGAGAACGATCCGACATCCCGCCCGATGCGCCCGGTGGATCACTGCCTCGATCTCCGGTACGGGGACTTCCATCTGCAACACCAAGGTCGTCTCGGGGCCCAACAGGCAATCCGGAACTTGATCCGCCGTTACCGCCATGTTGGCGCCACTGGCGACCACGATCTGATTCTCGCCACTTTCCTCGACCATGACCGCAGCCGTTCCCGTGACTCCATCGATAGCCTCTATGAGAGCGATGTCGACACCACCAGCCCGCAGCGCGTCGAGAACCAGGCGCGCGTAGGGGTCGCGGCCAACGCGACCAATCATCCGGGTCCCGCCACCGGACCGGGACGCCCGCGCCGCCGCCACCGCCTGGTTGGCGCCCTTGCCTCCAGGCCTGAAAACATAGGTTGGACAGAGCACGGTTTCGCCTCGATCTGGAAGTCGCGCCACGTTGAGGAACAGATCCGCGTTCACGGAGCCTAGGACCAGGATCATCGCCCCCCCCCTTTCTTCGCTTGGAGATAGCTGGTAGAGCCTGAGGTTGAGGCTTCTCCTGGTCAACCCCGCGTTACGTGAAGGACCCATGGCGACTATCCATCCGGTGATCCTTTCGGGAGGGTCCGGAACCCGCCTTTGGCCGGTTTCCCGGGCACTGTTTCCCAAACAATTTCTGGCCCTTACCGGCCACCGCACAATGCTGCAAGAAACCGCAATGCGGGTCCGAGATGGCGCACGCTTCGCCGATCCGATGGTGATCTGCAACGCTGAGCATCGTTTCATTGTCGCCGAACAACTGCGCCAGATTGAGGTCAGACCGTCGGACATGATCCTGGAGCCAGAGGGCCGCAATACCGCGCCCGCCGCCGCCCTGGCCACGCTCAGAATCGCAGAGTTTGATCCCGAGGGGCTGGTCCTACTGCTCGCGTCAGATCATGTGGTCACCAAGCCCGAGGTGTTGCGGGACGCGATCATGCGCGGTGTCGTCGCCGCGGAGCAGGACCGTCTGGTAACCTTCGGCATCCGACCGCACCGTCCAGAGACTGGGTACGGGCATATCAAGGTCGGCGCCGAAATCACCGAAGCGATAGGTTGTCACACGGTCGACCGGTTTGTCGAAAAGCCGGATTTCCAAACCGCCAAGGGCTATGTGGCGTCCGGTGACTATCTTTGGAATGCCAGCCTGTTCCTGTTTCGCGCCAACGTCTTTTTGGAGGAACTTCAGCGGCTGGCGCCCAAAATAGAGACATCATGCCGGGCAGCTCTGACCGGCGCCTCGGAGGATCTTGGTTTTCTGCGCCCCGAACCTAGCGCTTTTGCAAGTTGCCCATCGATCTCCATCGATTATGCCGTCATGGAAAAGACCGACAAGGCCGCCGTGGTGCCTGTTGACCCAGGTTGGAGCGATGTCGGGTCCTGGACCGCGCTTTGGGAAATTTCTGAGCAGGACGAGCACGCCAACGCGTTGATTGGAGACGTGGCCGCCCATAACGTGCGCAATGCCCTGATCCGCGCGGAGTCGCGTCAGGTTACCGCCATCGGCGTCGAGAACGTCATCATCGCCGAGACCTCCGACGCAGTCTTGGTCCTGGGCATGAACCATGCCCAGGATGTTAAGCTCGCGGTCGATGACTTAAAGGCCGCCGGCCGGCCCGAGGCGACAGCTCATTCCCTGGTGCACCGCCCCTGGGGAACGTTTGAGGGCATCGACGCAGGGCCGACCTATCAGGTCAAACGGATCACGGTAACGCCCGGCGCCGCACTTTCCCTACAAAGTCATCAGCATCGCTCTGAACATAGGGTCGTGATCTCAGGGAACGCGAACGTTACCCGGGGGCCCAGCCAGGACAAACTAG
>JAPKDN010000078.1 GCA_028822575.1 Alphaproteobacteria bacterium
ACGGATGATGATTGGCCAGGCTAAATGCTCCCACAACATCCAAACCCGGGAGATGCTGGCGGCGAGCTGAACCACGCCGTGAACCGGTATCGCCACCGATGGCGGCATGATTTGCAACATCAGTGCAATCAGGGCGGTGCCACCGCCGGCGCCAACAGCCGCCGTCAGCGCCGCCGTCGCGAAGGCTGCGAAAGTGAGAAGGCTGATTTCCAGACCGAAGATCAAACCCATATCCAACTCAAACCGCGTCCTTCTCCCCGCCGTAAGGCGCGATATCCCGCGGGTCCATGTGCAGATGAATCAGTGCCGGCCCGTCATGCGCCAACGCCGCGGCGAAAGCCGGGCGCCACTCAGCGGTGGCCTTCACGCTCCAAGCGGCGGCGCCATACCCCTCGGCGAGCTTGCTGAAATCCGGACTGTCCATGATCGTTCCGAACGCATGATCCTGGCCATATTTATCATGCTGCCCCTTCAGGATCGAGCCATGGACGTTATTGTCACAGACCACGACCTTGATCGGCAGACGCTCCCTGGCGGCCGTCGACAATTCCTGGCCGCTCATCAAGAAACTACCATCTCCGGCGAAAACGACGATGGGCCGGCCGTCATTGGTGGCAAGCGCCGCGCCAATCGCGCCGGGGACCCCCGCCCCCATGGCGCCGCACGCGGTCCCACCTTGGGTCAAGGCGTCACGATAATGGAAAAACCGATGGATCCAACGGGCCGAACTGCCGGCGTCGGTAACCACGACGGCGTTATCCGGAAGCATCTCACGCGCCTGGGCAGCGACCACCGAGACGTCGACTTCGCCATGGACAGGGTAGCTACCGACTTTCGAGAACGCGATGAACGCGTCATGGGCCGCGTCCCGCCAGGCTAGACGGGACGTGGATGGGCGATCCAGCGCGTCGGTGACAACGGCGAGGGTGGGCGCGATATCAGCCAGCACCCGGTGGCTCGCGCCGAACCGTGCCAGCACCGCCGGGTCGGGATGAATATGCGCCCAGTCCCGGTCCGCCGCGATCATGCCTTCTTCGCGGCTGGTGATGCCGTCAAGCCGACTGCCGACAACGCAGATGAAATCCGACTCCTGGACCAGCTTATCCTGATAGACCACTGGGTTAATCTCAAGATGCCCGGCGTAACCGGCATGGGTGTTGTTCAGCACGTCCTGACAGCGATAGCCGCAGATCATCGGCGCGCCCGACGCCTCGACAAAGCCGCGCAACGCATCTCGCGCCGCCGGTTGCCGCGCCAACTCACCCGCCAGGATCAGCGGTCGCTCGGCCGCGTTCAAGGCCTGAGCCAGATCTTCCAGCGCCGCCGCCTCGGCGGTAACGTCCATGCGTTGGACAATGCCCTCCTCGGGCGCCGGAGCGACGTCGACCTCGCCGAAATCGCGTGGCATCACCACGACCACCGGGCCGGGGCGCCCGGAGACGGAGATCTCCACGGCCATCCGCGCCATCTTCGCCATTTCCGCCGCGTCCTTGGGTTCCAGCACCGCCTTGCTCATCGAGGCGAAAGCGCTGTGCGGATCGATCTCCTGGAACGCCTCGCGACCCCTCATACGGCTACGGACCTGGCCTATGAACAGCACCATCGGCACCGAGTCCTGATGCGCGGTGTGCAGGCCGATCGAGGCGTTGGTGGCGCCGGGGCCGCGGCTAACAAAGACCGCCGCTGGCGCGCCGCGTATGGCGCCATAGGCATTGGCCGCCAACGTACCCCCACCCTCCTGACGGACCGAGACCAGGCGCACCCGGTTGCGGTTCAGGCGCAACGCTTCTAGCACCGCCAGAAAACTTTCTCCTGGGACCGTGAAGGCGGTATCCACGCCGGCATCAATCAAGGCCCCGACCAGGGCCGCTCCTGCTTCCATCATTCCCCCTCGGGTCGTGCCCCCTCTCGGCATCAAGCCGAGGAGGGTACCGAGCCCGCTCGCGGATCGATCGGCATCAAGCCGGCCAACCCCGTCTGTTGTTCCAATAACGCCGACGCCGCTAGCAGATCCGCCTCGCCAAAAGGGCGACCGACGACCTGCAGCCCGACCGGCCGCCCGTCACGGGTAAAACCGGCCGGCAGTGATAACGCGGGAGAGCCACTCAAGGTGATCGCAGACGTGATAAGAGATCCGGCGATGTAGTTGTCCACGGCCTGGCCATCGATCACCGGTGGATAGCGCAGGTTCACATCAAAGGGAGGCACCGGCGTGCAAGGCAAAAGTAATAGGTCATAGCTCTCGAAAAACTTCGCCATGCGCACGTAATAGGCCGCTCTCTCCCGCTCGGCCCAGGCGATCTGTGTTGGTGTAAGCTTGAGGCCTTTTTCGGTGTTCCAGATGATGTCCTGCTTGAGCTGATCGCGGTGGTTTTCCAGATCCGCCTCCCGATTCACCACGAAGATCATCGCCCGCAGGATCTGGAATGCCTCGTCAATCTTGCCGGGGTCGGGGCAGGCTTCGACCACCTCGATGCCAATCCCTTCGAATTTTCGAGCCGCCGCCTCGCAAATCTCGCGCACCTCCCGATCAACGGCAGCGGCACCTCCGAGATCGGCGGTCCAGGCGACCCGGAGCGGGCGGCTTGTCCTGTCGCCGGCAACCGCTAATTCGACCGCGCTTAAATATGAATTTTCCGGCGCCCACCGGGTCAATGGATCACTGGGGTCGAAACCCGCCATGGTGTCCAGGAACAACGCCAAATCCGCAACATCACGAGCCATCGGCCCCTCGACCGAGCTTGGACTGAACAGGTTCGAGACCGTGCCCCGCGTCACGCGACCCGGACTTGGCCGAAGCCCAACAACCGAACAGAATGCCGCTGGTTTGCGCAGAGAGCCGCCATGATCGGAGCCATGCGCGAGCCAGATCTCCCCCGTCGCCAGCGCCACCGCCGAGCCACCCGAGGACCCGCCGCATGTGAGCGCCGTGTTCCACGGATTGAGAGTCTGGCCAAACACCTCATTGAACGTGTTGCCGCCGGCACCAAACTCTGGCGTGTTCGATTTGGCCAGCACAATGCCGCCGCGACCCTCGATCCGCGTCACCAGGGGATGCGAGGATGTCGGGACCCGGTCGGCGTGGATTGGCGAACCCAGGGTGGTTCGCACCCCCTCCACATCCATGAGGTCCTTGATCGCTACCGGCAACCCGTGCAACCGGCCACGCTTGTCGCCATCGTCCTGGTCGGTTAGACGGCGCGCATGATCGCGAGCCCGCTCGGCGCATATCGTGGGCAGCGCATTCACGGCGGTCTCGACCTCGGCGATGCGGTCCAAAGCCGCGTCGATCAGCTCCAACGGCGAGATCTCGCGCGCTGCTAGAAGGCGCACCGCCTCGCGGGCGGGAAGCCGGGTAAGTTCATTTCCTCGTGCCATAAACCAAGTCTCCATCTCCGATCGGCGCGAAGAGTGCGGTGACGTCGCCAGGCCAGCAACAGAAATCGCCGGGCGGTGAATTCTTTACCTTCATCGTCGCTCTTGCACATGTTCTGAATAATCAAAACCTGACGGACTTTAGTTTCATCAACGTCGTTGATGCCACTTTCCAACAAAATTTTATTTGCATCTCAGCGAAAGCTAGGACCCACGCCTGAAAAGTCTCGGCGTGACGGAGATTGGCAGACATGGAGATGGATCACATTCCTCCGCTATTATTCACGTTGAACCTTCCCGAGCGTCGGCCCCAGCCTTCGCTGAGATGACAGGTTTGTTTAAGTCGCCGTTCGCTCTCAAGACGACACCGGATGGATAAAGCCGCGGCCGGAAGGGACGACAGCTCGAAGCCAACACCTGATCAAGCGAAGAATCCTTGGTCTCGGATTTTCGAGTTTGATATAACCTGAGCATGTTAAAACCCTGCAAGGAACCAGCGCCGTTCCAGGGCAGTGCGCGGTGACACCGACGCAAAGATGGCGTGAGAAGGATAATAACGTGGCCGACACATTCGACTACATCATCGTCGGTGCCGGCTCGGCCGGTTGCATCGTCGCGAACCGGCTGACCGCCGATGGCAAGTATTCGGTATGCCTGCTAGAGGCAGGGCCACCGGATTGGGATCCGTTCATTCACATCCCCGCCGGTTTCATGAAGACCCTGGTCAATCCCAAGATCAATTGGATGTACGAGTGCGAGCCGAGCCATTGGACGAATGGCCGGGTGATCGCGGCTCCACGCGGCAAGACCCTCGGCGGCTCCAGTTCGATCAACGGTCACGTCTATAACCGCGGCCAGCGCATGGATTATGACGGCTGGTCTCAAAAGGGCAACCGGGGTTGGGGTTACGCCGATGTGCTGCCGTATTTCAAACGCTGCGAGCAACGGATCGGAGAAGCCGACGATACCTTCCGGGGACGCGAGGGTAATCTTCAGGTCAACGATCTTGGCTGGGATCATCCCTTGTGTGACGCCTTTATCAAGGGCGCCCAGACCTTGGGGATCCCGCACAACACCGATTACAACGGCGCCAAGCAAGAGGGCGTTTCCTACGTCCAGCGCACCACCCACAACCGGCGCCGGGTCAGCACCGCACGCGCTTTCCTCAATCCCGCCAAATCGCGCTCGAACCTGACGGTACGCACCAACGCCCACGCAACGAAAATCCTGTTGGAAGGCAAGCGCGCGGTCGGCGTCATCTATGCTAAGGGCGGGCGGAGTGGCACCACGGTGGGGGTGCGCGCCAACAAAGAGGTGATCCTGTGTGGCGGCACTATCAACTCACCCCAATTGATGCAGGTCTCGGGCATCGGGCCGGAGGCTCTGCTCAAGGGTCTGGGGGTCGAGGTCAAACATGCGTTGGCCGGCGTTGGCGAAAATCTGCGCGATCACTACGCCCCCCGCTTCACCGCGCGGGTGAAAAACATGGAGACCATCAACGAGCGCGCCAGGGGCGTGAAACTCCTAGCTGAGATCGCCAAATACTTCACCGGCGGGAAAAGCATCGTCAATCTCAGTCCGACCCTGGTGTACGGTTTCTGGCATTCGAACGAGACGGTCCGAAATCACGACCTGCAGCTCACCTTCACGCCGGCCAGCTATAAGGAAGGCTTGCAGACCGAATTGGATAGCGAACCTGGTTTCACCATTGCCTCCTGGCAACAGCGCCCGGAAAGCAAGGGGTGGCTCAGGGCCAAGACAGCAGACCCTTTCGATAAACCCTTGATACAGCCGAACTATCTCGCCGAGGAGGATGACCGCAAGGTCCTGCTCGCCGGTATGAAGCTTGCTCGCCGTCTGATGCGGACCGAGCCACTCGCTCCTTATTTCGACCACGAGCAATATCCGGGCGAAGCGATCCAGAGCGATGACGAATTACTTCAGGTTGCCCGCGAACGGGGCACCACGACCTTTCATGTCATGGGCACGTGCCGCATGGGGCCCGAGACCGACCCGACCGCCGTGGTCGATGAACAGCTTCGGGTTCGTGGCATGCAGGGCCTTAGGGTCATCGATGCCTCGATCATGCCGACGATGCTATCCGCCAACCTCAACGCTGCCGCCATGATGATTGGTGAAAAAGGCGCGGACATGGTGCTTGGCAAACCGCAGTTGGATCCGATCATCGTCCCGGAGTGAGCTGTTGGCTAACGGACCACGCGGCTCGATTTAAAGCGCATGGTTTAGATGGTTGGGTCACGAATAGGCTTGGGCCTGGGATCACGCCTCTCCTCGAATTACGTTAACCGTCGATGAACAAGACCGTCACGGCAACAGAGCTAGGGACAACGCAGACATGGAAAACCGCACCAAGGTCGCCATCATCGGCGCAGGTTTCGCCGGAATGTATCTCTTGCACAGATTGCGCGGCATGGGGGTGCCAGCCAAGGTTCTGGAGGCCGGCTCCGGCGTCGGTGGGACCTGGTATTGGAACCGCTATCCCGGCGCCCGTTGTGATATCGAAAGCATCCAATATTCCTACCAGTTCGATGATGAATTGCAGCAGGAATGGGACTGGGCCGAGCGGTATGCAACCCAGCCCGAGATCCTGAAATACGCCGAACATGTCGCCGACCGCTATGATCTGCGCCGGGATATCCAGTTTAACACCCGGATCAGCGCCGCCACCTATGATGAGGCCACCAGCGAATGGACCCTGGAGGCCGAGGATGGCGCCAAGACCACGGCACGGATGTGCGTCATGGCGACAGGCTGCCTCTCCGTGCCGAACAAGCCTAATCTCAAGGGGCTCGAAAATTTTGCAGGGCCCGTCTACCACACCGGCGAATGGCCGCACGAACCGGTTGATTTCACCAGCAAGCGGGTCGCGATTATCGGTACCGGCTCTTCGGCAATTCAGTCGATCCCCCAGATCGCCGAGCAGGCAGCTCATCTGACGGTTTTTCAGCGTACCGCGAACTATTCAGTGCCCGCGGGCAACACCGCGTTGAACCCGGAATACGTAAAATCGATCAAGGCTCGCTATGCCGAATTCCGCGCCGAGGCCAGCAAGACCGGCCCGGGTATTCACGCGGTCTTCAATCCTAGCTCGGTCCTGGACGCAACACCGGAGCAGCAATACCAGGCCTATGAGGAGCGTTGGCAAAAAGGCGGTCTGATCTTCATGGGGGCCTTTGGGGACGCCATGCTAAGCGAGGAGGCCAATGCCGTTCCCGCCAACTTCGTACGCGATAAAATCCGCGAGACCGTCAAGAATCCGGCCGTTGCCGAGCGCCTTACACCGAAAAACATCATCGGCGCCAAGCGACTCTGCGTCGATACCGGCTATTACGACACCTTCAACCGCGACAATGTCTCCCTGATCGACATAAAGGAAACACCGCTCCAGGAAATCACCGCCAATACCGTAAATGTCGAGGGCAAGGAGGTCGAGATCGATGCCCTGGTCATCGCGACGGGCTTTGATGCCATGACCGGCGCGATCAAGAATGTCGATATCCGAGGGCGCGGCGACGCGAGGCTCCAAGATCGATGGGCCGATGGACCAAGCAGCTATCTCGGTCTGGCCATGGCTGACTTTCCCAACCTGTTCACCGTAACCGGCCCCGGCAGCCCGTCTGTCTTCACCAATATGTTGCCGACCATCGAGCAGCACGTGGAATGGATCGCCGACTGCATCGGTTATATGAACACCGGCAATTACCGCTGTATCGAAGCCACCGAAGAGGCCGAAAAAGCCTGGTGGGAGCATGTTCAGGAAGTCGCGAGCGTGGGCATCAAATGGACCACCGATAGCTGGTATATCGGCGCCAATGTCGAAGGCAAGCCCAGGGTATTCATGCCTTATCTCGGTGGCTATCCGGAATATTGCCGGCGCTGTGACGAGATTGTCGCCGACGGTTACCGAGGCTTCGCGTTTAGTTAACCATGCCCTAAGGGACGGTTGGTTGACCGCAACGGTCAGAACAACGGATCCCGCCATCCGCGCGGCGACCTATCAACGGAAAGACCAGTCATGCCTCCAAGGAAAACCATGCTTGTCGCCGGCGCGCTCGGGATCGTCGGTAGGAGCGCGATGGAACATTTCGCCGCCCAGCCGGATTGGGATGTCATCGGCTTGTCCCGCCGGACGCCAGATTTCGAGATCGACGCGCAATGGCTCAGCGTTGATTTGCGGGACCGACGCGATTGCGAGGCCAAACTCGGCAATCTCGTCAATGTCACTCATATCGCCCATGCTGCCGTGTTCGAGAAACCGGACGTTACCCGCGGTTGGGCCGAAAGCGACCATGCCGCCACCAATCTCGACATGCTGCGCAACATCGTCGAAGTGGTCGAGGCCGCCTCGCCGGGACTGCAACACATCTCGCTTATGCAAGGCACCAAGGCCTATGGTGGCCATCTCGGGCCGTTTAAGATGCCGGCGCGCGAGACCGACGACCGCTCCATGGGCCCCAACTTCTATCACGATCAAATGGACTGGCTGGCGGAGCGGCAGGTAGGCAAGGACTGGGCCTGGACCATCCTGCGCCCACAACTGGTGTGTGGCATCGCCATTGGCAGCCCGTTGAACATCCTTTCCGCCATCGGCGCCTTCGCGGCGATCAGCCGGGAGAGCGGTATCCCACTACGCTTCCCCGGAGGCGCGGAACGGATCGGCGAAGCGACCGACGCACGGCTTATAGCCAAGGGCCTGCAATGGGCGGGCGAGGCCGAGATCGCGCGCAACGAGATCTACAACATCACCAATGGCGACGTGTATATCTGGCAACATCTTTGGCCCCGGGTCGCCGCGCTCTTCAATATGGAGCACGCCGCGCCACAACCCATGTCACTCAACCGGATCATGCCCCAGAACCGCGACGTCTGGGACCGGGTCGTGGCGCGTCACGGGTTACTGAAACACAGCCTCGACGAGGTCGTGCCGGCCTGGAGTTTCGCCGATTTTCTGTTCGGGCACGGCCAACGCCCGAACCCGCATCACATGAGCACTATCAAGATCCGTCAGCACGGCTTTCATGACTGTGTCGACACTGAGGAGCTGGTGCTGGAGTTGCTGAAGGAGATGCAAGAACGGCGGATCTTGCCTATCTAGGAGCGCGATTGGGGATATCAAAACCCCCACGTCACCAGACACCGTCAAAGCCCGACCGGGGGCTAGGGATGAACACCCTTTACTATCATGATCTGGAGACCGGAAAGGTCTACCGCAGCGCCGGGCGTACCGCGACCGAGGCTGATAACACCATGTTCTGCATGCTGTCCGGAGACTGGAACCCGATCCACGCCAATGCCGCCGTCGCCGCCGAATCCTACTTTCAACAGCGCGTGGTTCCCGGGCTATTTGGTGTGTGTCTGATCACCGGCGCTATGGGGCAATGGGGGATTTTCGAGGAATCCGTTCTGGCGATGCTTAACCTAAAGGATTGGGAGTTCAAGGCACCGATCTTTATCGGCGACACGATCTATGTGGAGATGGAGATCCTCGATAAACGCCTAACATCCAAGGGCGACGTGGGGATTGTCGGGCGTCGGTTCACCCTGATTACGCATGAGGGCAAAGTGCTGCAGACCGGCTATTCGGACATGATGATCAAGGTGGCATTGACCGTAAGCTAAGCAAGGGTTATTCGGCGGCAGCTTCGAGCAGCTCGGTCCGAATGGTCTTCAGCGCGCCTTCTAGCGCCTCTCCCTTCTCGTCTAGCAACGCCGCCTTGCGCAGTCGGCGTAGCCAATCAGCCCCGTCGTCCCGTCCTTTCAAGAACTCCAGGCCCGAGAGCACCCGGTCGAACTTCGAGAGTCCCCGATCATGGGTATCGGAATAACCCTTGATCAGGCGGCGGCATTCCAAGATCTCCACACCAAGCGCGTAATTCTCCTCGCGGAACAACAAGGCCTTGTCGAACCAGGCATTCCAATGCGCCGCCTCGACCTTGTGGCGCAACAGGCCCCGCCGCCACGGGCGAAACCCGGACAATAGCCAGAGGCCGAGATAGCCGAATATGGTGTCAGAGCGCACGAACCGTCCCTTGGACAACTTCCTATCCAGCCAGTTGAACAGGCCGGGCCGTCCCTCGACCCAATGTCCGAGGCGCCAGGGCATCATCCCGCAAATCTCTTGCATGCGTGGGTGCAGGAATTCGGTGACGTTGAGAACCGCATCGTTGACGGCATTCAACTCGCCGCGAATCCGGTCGCCCCGCGCGCGCCGGGTTTTCAGATCCGCGACCCGGATCACGTCGTCATAGGCCATGGCATTGGCGCAGTGTTTCGCCGCCGCGATCGACAGACGCCATCCGCTTTCGACCTTGTCCATCTTGGCAGCCCGATCGACCAGATCGAGATA
>JAPKDN010000924.1 GCA_028822575.1 Alphaproteobacteria bacterium
TAACCACGATGACTGGCGCTGACCGCCACGCTTTTCTTGTCGGTTTCCGAGGCGCCGTTCAATGAAACTAATCAAACTGGCGTCAATCGCCGTTATGACATTCCTCGTGACCGCGCCGGCGCAGGCGCAGTCGGCGCTGCAGGATGTTCTCAGTAGCGGTGTCCTGAAAGTTGGCACGACCGGTGACTGGAATCCGATGACCATGAAAGATCCGGCGACCAACTCTTATACCGGCTACGACATCGACGTCATGACGGAACTAGCCAAGGATCTGGGCGTGAAGGTCGAGTTCGTGCCGACGGATTGGAAAACCCTGGTCAGCGGCGTGACATCGGGCAAGTACCACATGACTGGGTCGGCCTCGATTTCACCGGCTCGGGCCAAGGCGGCCGGGTATTCGATCAGTTATTTCTCGCTGGCGACAGTGCCCCTGATCCTCGCCAAGAACGCCTCGAAGTTCAAAGACTGGGCCGACCTTGATAAATCTGGGGTGACGGTCGCGGCGACCCTCGGCACGACCCAGGAAAAGCAGGTCAAACAGTTCTTCCCGAATGCCGAGCACAAAATCGTTGAAGCGCCGGCGCGGGATTTCCAGGAAGTCTTGGCCGGCCGGGCTGACGCTCATATTACTTCAAATGTCGAGGCGCACAAACTGGTCGCCAAATATCCTAAGATGATGATCGTACCGGTTATGGCGCCGAAGGCACCGACGCCGATCGCGATGCTGTTGCCGCAGGCCGATCAGATCTGGATCAATTACGTCAACACCTGGATCGCGCTTAAGACCGAGCGTGGCTTCTTTGCCGGCCTCGGCAAGAAGTGGGAATTGTCGAACTGAGGATCGCGGGGGCGCCTTGGCGTCCCCGTTTCCGACATGCTCACGTTCTACGCTATTCCGGTCAGTTTATATTGTGCGAAGCTGCGTATCCTCCTGCGGCACAAGGCTGCGCTATGGGAGGAACGTTTGCCTCCTGGTGGCTACGGCTCGGACGCTTATAAGGAGGTCGTGCCTTCGGGCAATTTACCGGCCTTGATCGACGGTGACCTGCTGCTTGGCGACTCCGAAGCGATCGCAGAATACCTGAACGAAAAGCTCGCCGACCCGCCAATGTTACCAAAGGATCCGGCGAGGCGCGCAAAAATCCGCGAGCTTTCGCGTTTCCATGACACGCGGTTGGAACCCGAGCTTCGCAAGTTATTCGCGCATTTTTCACCCGCCGATAGGGATGGCGCGGTGACCGGCGCTCAGTCCAAGGCGTTGACGATGCGTTTGGCGCAGCTCGCGCTTTTGCTGGAAGATAATGGCCCGACGACCGCCAGGGATTTGTCGCTGGCGGATTGTGGGTTCGCCATCTCGTTCGCCTGGATCAGCGCCCTGACCCCAATCATGGGGCTGGAGATCACCTGGCCCGCCGCTGTTCAAACTTATTGGGATGATATCGCGTGTTTCCCCGCGATTGCCACTGAAATAGCCGACTACCAACCCAAATTGGATGCGTTTCTAGTCGAGAGGACTGCGTCTTGAGGCTCGATTTGGCGACATGGCTGGAAGTCGAGGCGCATCTCAAGACCTCGGGCGGGATCATTATACCGACCGGGTCCACCGAACAGCACGGCCCGATGGGCCTGATCGGCACCGACGCGATCTGCGCCGCGAAAATCGGCGAGGGCGCGGCCGAACAAGCGGGGACCCTGGTGGCGCCGACGCTGGCTTACACGCCGGCGCCTTTTAACATGACGTTTCCCGGGACGGTTTCTGTGTCACCGGCCTTGTTTGAAGCCTTGGTAATCGAGATCGTGCAGGGTTTGGAGTCCCAAGGCTTTA
>JAPKDN010000925.1 GCA_028822575.1 Alphaproteobacteria bacterium
CACCGCTAGGCTTACCCATTGCATGCGCTGGCTTGGGCTAGCCAAGCGATCCATGGAGATCGCCGGAGACTATGTCGAACGCCGGGAAAGCTTCGGGGTCAAGCTGGCGGACCGGGAGAGCGTGCAGATGATGCTGGGGGGGATCGCCTCCGACATCGAACTTGGCCGACTGATCACCATGCGCGCGGCGTGGAAACTGGCCAACGGCGATTTCGCCCGCAAGGAAGTGTCGATGGCCAAGAACCATGTGGCGGACACGCTACACCGTGCCGTGGACACCTGTTTACAGTTGAATGGCGCCCGAGGGTATTCAAAGGACACGGCCTTGGAGTGGATCTATCGCTATGCCCGCCAGGCCCGGCTTGTCGACGGTGCCTCCGAGGTTCACAAGATGGTTCTCGCCAGATTCTATCGAGGAGAAGGCACCAACTTCTGGAACTGGGGCCTTTAAAATGAAAGGCGAACGCCGGGGAGCTCTCGCCGATTGGCTGGCGGATCGAACCGGCGCCTCGTATTGCGCGGTGACCTCGACACGCGGCCTCGCCGGTGGCGCGATCCAAGAAAATTGGTTACTCGAACTCGACATGCAGGGCGGGGCATTATCCGGCCAAACCGAACTGGTGCTGCGCACCGACTCGCCATCCAACGTGGTTCAAAGTCTAGGCCGCGCGCAGGAGTTCACCCTGCTGAAGGTTGCCCACGGGGCGGGAATGACGGTACCGGAACCCCTATTTTTGGACAGCGAGGGAACGGTGATCGGAAAGCCGTTCTTCGTAATGCGGCGCGCTGGCGGTACGGCCAACCCGCGGGAACTAACCCGCGACCGCCGCCTTGATCCTCGACGGACCGATCTTGCCGAACAAGTAGGGCGGGAAATCGCCAAACTCCACCGTATCGAACCGCCGCACCCCGATCTCCCGTTCTTAGCCGAGGCGCCGACCTCACCAGCTACCAACCGAGTCGAAAGTTTTCTGGAACAACTCGACGGCTTGCCCGATCCCTTGCCAATTTTAGAATGGGGGAGCCGCTGGCTAGACCGCAACGCGCCAGAAACAGAACGCGTTACGCTCTGCCATGGTGACTATCGAACCGGCAATATCATGGTTGAAGATGCGAACATCACCGGTGTTCTGGATTGGGAATTCGCGTCCTGGAGCGACCCGATGGAGGATATTGGTTGGCTATGCGCCCGGTGCTGGCGGTTCGGGGCGGACGCAAGGGAAGCCGGAGGACTGGGCGATCGTCTGGATTTATACCGCGGCTACGAGGCGGAAACGGGTTCGATGGTCGACTGGTCCACGGTCGCCTATTGGGAAATTATGGCAACAGCACGTTGGGCCATTATCGCTCACCATCAAGGCCTCAGACATATTTCTGGCGCACAATCCTCGATGGAACTAGCACTAACCGGGCGCAAGGCGGCGGAGATGGAATTCGATGTCCTAACGCAAATCCGCGCTATCGAGGATGGCGCCTGATGTTTGATAAACCGAACCGCTCCAATTTATTGGACGTCGCGCTGCGGGCCCTGCGCGAGGAGATATTGCCAACGCTTGAAGGCAATCAAAAATATGCCGGCCTCATGGTCGCGACCGCAATCGGCACGGTGATACGAGAGATCGAGAGCGGCAACAATCACCATCCCGTCCGACGGGTCCTCGACCATTTCGACAATCTCTATGGCCAAGACAATGTGCACCATGCCGGCGTTGATGGCGAACAACGGATCCGAGCTCTTAATCAATATCTGATCCGTGACATTCGGAATGGTGAATTCGACAGGGACCCGACTGGTCCCGTTTTCGCGCTGCTGATGG
>JAPKDN010000926.1 GCA_028822575.1 Alphaproteobacteria bacterium
GGCGGCGGCGCGATATGTGGCTGAAACAAAACCTGGCGCGCGGGTCTTCGTGGTGGGCGGTGACGCGCTAAGTCGCGAATTGTCGGCTGTGGGAGCGGTAGAAAGTGACACACCGGATTTCGTGATTGCTGGGATTGATTTGTCGCTCACACTGCAATGTCTTTCAGACGCCGCGGTGCATGTAAGGGCCGGCGCTAAATTAGTTGTCACTAATCCCGATCTCACAGTCCCCATCGAAGACGGTGTGCGTGCCGGCTCGGGGGCGGTACAAGCATTTATTGAAGCAGCAGGAGGTGCCCGGGCAACGGTGATTGGGAAACCGAAACCAGGGATATTCCAGCAGGCACTGATGGGTCTCAAGTTGACGGTTGAAGAGACGATCATGGTCGGTGATACGGCGGAGACTGATATCGCCGGTGCGTCCGCCGCAGGGTTACGCTCGGTCATGGTGGAAAGCGGGAATGCGAATGCAGCCGCTGATTGTGGTGTTGTGCCGACGTTGCGGATTGCCGACGCGGCAGCGCTGCTTGAGGCTTTTGTTGTGGCGGATGCGGTGGCCGCTGACGGTTCATGAATGCGGTCTTTTTCGCGATCGTATTAATTTCGTTTTTGGTCGCTGGATACCGGCAGATCACGGACGCAGGTCAGCCGATGGAAGTGCTGGCGACCGGTATGATTAATACGGCGGCGGACTCCGTGACGCTGGCGATTGGATTGGTTGGCGTGATGTCGCTGTTTCTCGGTCTGATGAAAGTTGCCGAAATGGGCGGGTTGTTAACCATTATTGCGCGTCTGCTGCGCCCGCTGATGGTTCGGATTTTCCCCGAAGTGCCGGCAGAACATCCGGCCATGGGTGCGATGATCCTAAATCTTTCAGCCAATGTAATGGGGCTCGGCAATGCGGCGACGCCGTTTGGTATTCGGGCCATGCAAGAGCTCGACAAGCTGAATGCCCATAAGGGCACCGCGACCAACGCCATGGTTCTATTTCTTGCGGTCAACACGTCGAGCGTTACTCTATTGCCGACTGGCGTGATCGCGCTGCGGGCGGCAGCGGGATCGGTCGAACCGGCGGCAATTCTTCCTACTACGCTGTTTGCCACCTTGATCTCGACCACCGTCGCTATCCTTTCTGCTAAACTCTATCAGCGCTGGTTTCCTATGGGGCTGGTTTACGACACAGTTGAGGGCGCGCAAGCAAATGAAGTCGATGATTCTGCGCCTATTGTGGAGGAGAGTGGCGCATATCCCGGATGGGTCTCCGCGCTGGCGCTAATGAGTGTGGTCGCGTTGATACCGTTGGCGATCGTCTATGGCCGAGCGGTCTCTCCCTGGATCATACCGGGCTTGATGGTGGCGTTGTTGGGATTTGGCATGTCGCGGGGAGTGCGGGTTTATGAGGTGTTTGTCGACGGAGCCAAGGACGGCTTTCAAGTGGCGATCCGGATTATCCCATATCTGGTCGCGATATTAGTGGCTGTTGGCATGTTCCGCGCCAGTGGCGCCATGGAATTACTGATCCAGCCGCTGGGCGCAGTTACGGAGTTGATCGGCCTGCCAGCTGAAGCGTTGCCGATGGCGCTCTTGCGTCCGCTGTCGGGGTCGGGTGCATATGGCATCCTGGCGTCGATCCTGTCTGACCCCTCGACCGGACCGGATACTTATGTCGGTTTTCTGGTCAGCACGTTCCAAGGGTCAACGGAGACGACGTTCTATGTTTTGGCGGTGTATTTCGGCGCGGTGAACATTCGGCGTATCCGACATGCGCTGGCCGCCGGCCTGACGGCGGATATCGTGGGGGTTGCGGCTGCAGTCG
>JAPKDN010000079.1 GCA_028822575.1 Alphaproteobacteria bacterium
AGATAGAAGTATGGTTCCTGGGCCAGACTAAGCATCGTGAGCAGGCCGTACCGCACCAACTCCGCCTGCGCGATGGCGGTTCTTTCGGCATAGGTCTCGAAGGGGAAGGGCGACATGGATTTGGCTTCGCACGGGGTGGAACAAAAACAACGATCGACCGCCAAATTCTGGGAATAAAACCTGGATATCTTGAACACACTTGGCCCGGAATTGCGGCCTGGCGGGTTTCCCCGCACACTGTGCGTCGACCCAACCCGGAGGCCCCATGCACGTCGGACCCGCCGCTTTACTAAAACGCGAGATCAAGGCGCTGGTCTTTGATCAATATGGCACCGTCGTCGATATGCAGAAGGGGCTGGTCGAAGCGGTGACACCGTTCCTGAAGGACAAAGGGTGGAGGGGTAAACCCAACCAGTTCGTGACTTGGTGGCGGCGGATGCATTTCGAGGATTCGATGATCGATTCGCTGCTCGATCGTGGCCATACGCCGTATCGGCAGATCGGCCACCGGGCGGTCAGCCAGGTACTGGACCGAGCCGAGATCGACCACACCCAGGCCGAGGTCGAGTGGCTGGTCGCGCAAATTGAATCCCTGAAACCCTTTCCGGACGTGATCGAAGCGCTGCAACACCTGCGTCAACGTTACAAATTGGTCATTCTCTCCAACGGTGATCGCGACATGTTGCAAGCCGCCAAACTGCATATCGGCTTCAATTTCGATTTGACCATTTCGGTTCAGGAAGCAGGCGCCTTCAAGCCGGACAAACGGACCTATGCCAAGGCTGAGGAAATTATCAGCACCGCGTTCCCCAATATTGAACGCAGCGGCATGTTGTTCGTCGCCAACCATGCCTTTGATTGTATCGGCGCCAAGGCCTGGGGCATGCGGACGGTCTTTATTGATCGCCGACGACGGCCCTTCGGTCAAACTCCACATCAGCCGGATTTGATCGTCAAGGATTTCGCTGAACTGGCGGAGACCCTGGCGGCGTCATAAACTGGCGCCATCAATGCCTCGTGCGCCCGCCAATACCGGAGCCCCCCATGCGCCTCCTCGTCTCTATGATGAAACACGAAACCAACACTTTCTCACCGGTTCGCACGGGCCTTGACCGGTTCATGGCCTGGGGCGGTCATGTCGGCGAGGCGGCTTACAACGCTTACAAGGGCACTGGGATGCCTTTCGGCGCCTATCTGGATCTCGCCGAGGCTGCTGGCCACGACGTGGTCACGCCAGTCGCCGCTGAGGCGATGCCCTCGGGCAGGGTCGAGGCTGAGGCCTATGAATTCCTGGTAGGCAAGATCCTCGACGCGGTGCGCGAGGGCGTCGACGCGGCGTTGCTGGATCTGCATGGCGCCATGGTCTCGGAGGTCACCGATGACGGCGAGGGCACTTTGTTGGAACGGATGCGCGCGATTGCGCCGGATCTGCCGATCGCGGTGACCTATGACCTGCACGCCAATCTGACCCAAAAGATGATCGACAATTGCTCCTGTCTGATCGGCTACAAGACCTACCCACACGTCGATATGCACGCGGTTGGCGAGAAGATTGGCCGGGTCATGCTCGACCATTTAGAGGGCAAGAACAGGCCGGTGATGGCCTGGGGCCACCCGCCGCTCCTGGCCCAGACCCTGCGCATGGGTCATGACGACGAGCCGATGAAAAGTCTACTTGATCTCGCCCGAGAGGTGGAGACACAGCCCGGCATCCTGGCAGCCACCGTGTTTGGCGGTTTCCCGCTCGCTGATTTCCATGACGCCGGCGGCTCGGTTTGCGTGGTCGCCGATGGTGACATGGCCCTGGCTGAGAAGTGGCGCGACCGACTGGTCGCCGAAATGTGGAAGAACCGCGAAGAGTTTGTCTATAAGAGCGAGCCTTTGGAAGATGCTGTCAGTCGGGCCAAGGCCCTGAGCGATGGTACGGTCCTACTGCTCGACCACGCCGATAATGTCGGCTCCGGTGGCACCCAGGACGTCATGGTGGTGATCGAAGAGGTATTGCGCCAGGGCCTGAAGGATGTCGCGGTCGCGGCCGTCTATGATCCGACTGCCATCAAGGCCATGCAGAAAGCTGGGATTGGCGCCACTGTCACGCTCCAGCTTGGTGGTAAGACCGAGATGCCGTCGATCAACCTGAAAGGTGAGCCGCTGGAAGTGACGGGCACGGTGAAAGCCTTGACCAATGGCGAGTGGGTCGTGCGCGGGCCAATGTATACCGGCGTCAAGGTCATGATGGGGCATTCCGCAGTTTTGGATACCGGCGATATGGAGATCGTCATCATTTCCCAACACCACGAACCTTGGGACCTTGGGGTGTTCACGTCCGTTGGCATTCAGCCGGAGCACAAAAGATATCTGCTGCTCAAATCCCGCATTCACTATAGGGCGGGTTTCGGAGATCTCGGCAAACACACCATCACCTGCGATGGCCACGGGGTGACCACTTCCGATAACACACTCCTGGACTTCCAGAAGGTACGCCGGCCGATCTATCCTCTCGACAACATCAACGAGCCTTGATGGGTTCCCCCTTAATAGAGGAAGAGCACTCCATGGAGCCAATTGGAATTGCCATTTCACGAGGCGCGAACGCATCAGAGGTCGTGGATTGCGTGAAGCTTGCGGAATCCCTTGGCTATGAATCCGCCTGGGTGGCGGAAGGCCATGGCGGTGATCAGTTCTCGATCCTGTCGGCCTGCGCCGCGACGACCACGACGATCAAACTCGGCACCGCGATCAGCAGCGTTTTCGTTCGAAGCGCGCCGACTATAGCCATGGCCGCGGCGACCGTGGATGATCTATCTAACGGTCGGTTCATCCTTGGTTTGGGTTCCAGCCACAAGGTACAGGTTGTACCTGAGCACGGGGTCACTTACGAGAAACCGATCCAAAGGTTGCGTGAAACGGTTGACGTCGTGCGTACGCTTCTGGCCGAGGGCGTCGTCAGTTACGAAGGCGAAACAATCAGAATCGAGAATTTTGACTTCTGGTTCAAACCACACCGACCGAAAATACCGATCTATGTGGCCGGGTTGTTCCCGAAGATGACCGCGGTTTGTGGTGAGATCGCGGATGGCATTATTCTTACTCGGAGCACGGTCAAGACGGCCACCGAGATCCGCCGTAATCTCTCCAAGGGCGCGGCCCGGGTTGGCCGGGACCCGGCGAATATCAAACTGACATCCTTGCTGCCCACGGCGGTCGCGGACACGCGGGCGGAAGCCATGGATATGATGCGGCCGGGATTGGCGTTTTATGTCGGATTTTTTCCGCGCTACAACAAACTGATCGCCAGTCACGGCTTCGAGGAGGAGGCCGCCGCCGTCGGGGAAGCTTTCGCGAAGGGCGATATGGAAGGCGCAAACCGGGCGGTAACTGACGCCATGATCGACGCCACCAGTGTTGCCGGCACACCCGAACAATGCCGTGAGCGGATCGCGGCGTATCGAGATTCCGGTATCGAACTCCCCATTATCAGCCTCTTCATGCGCGGTGGTGACGCCAAGGTGCGTTTCGAAACGGCTATTCGTGCTTGTGCTGGAGCGTAGGAAACATGGCAATCGATAAACGAGCAAGGTCGGCGATCGAGGGAATCGGCGCGGTCAAGGATGGCGCGGTTGTTATGTTCTCGGGGTTTGGTGGCGCTGGATTCGCAAATATTCTGCAGGACGCGCTGCTTGAGATTGGGGCCAGGGAAATCACCTTGGTGGCGAACTCAGCCACGCATCCGTTCTCCCACACCCATAAACTGATCGAGGCTGGCCTAGTCGCCAAGGTGATCGTTACCGCCGCGCGGGGACGAGGCCGCGAACTGTCGCCTTTCGAGGTTCTATGGCGCGATGGTAAGATCGAGCTTGAATGCGTGCCCCAGGGCAGTTTTTCCGAACGTATTCGCGCCGGTGGGGCGGGTATTCCGGCGTTCTTCACCCCGACAGGCTACGGCACGGACCTTTGCGCTGGCAAGGAAATGCGCGAATACAATGGCCGCCCACACGTGCTGGAAACCGCGATCACCGGCGATCTGGCACTGATCAGGGGTGACCAGGCCGACCGGTATGGAAATGTTAGCTTTCGCTATACCCAGATGAATTTCGGTCATGCCATGGCGACCGCCTGCACCCACACCGTCGCTGAAGTACGCGAGGCCCTGGAGGAAGCGATGCCCCAGTCCGAGGTGCAATTACCGGGCGTCTACGTCAACAGCGTCGTCCCGGTGGGAGGAGAGCCATGAGCGCCCTCGATAGAAACCAGATGGCCTGGCGGGCGGCCCAGGACCTGCCCGATGGTGGGGTGGTCAATCTTGGCCTTGGTATGCCGGTCCTGGTGTCCAACCATATGCCGGTGGATCGCGATATCTTCCTGCAATCGGAAAACGGAATCCTAGGTGTTGGGCCCGAAGCCGAGCCTGGCCACGTGGATCGCAATTTGGTCGATGCCGGCAGCCGGCGGATCACGCTCCGTTCCGGTGCCTCGATCGTGGATTCGGCGAGTTCTTTCGCAATGATTCGCGGCGGCCACATCGACGTGACAATCCTCGGCGCCTTCGAGGTCGCGGTGAATGGGGATCTGGCGAACTGGGATTCCCGCGTGCCGGATAAGGGCCCCCTGGTGGGCGGTGCCATGGATCTGGCGGCGGGCGCCAAATCGACCTGGACCCTGATGCAATACAACACCAAGGATGGTGCGCCGCGGTTGCTGGAGGCCTGCACTTTGCCGCTGACGGCGCCGGGGTGTGTCAACTGGATCTACGCCGACATCGCGGTGGTCGAGGTGACGGCGGAGGGCTTCGTCGCGCGCGAGATCATTCCCGAGCTTAGCGCCGACGATCTGCGCGCCCGGACGGGCGCGTCAATCACGATCGCCGATACCTGCAAACCCTTGACGGCACCCGTGATCGAGGCTTGATATTTGGGGCTAGCCAGCGGGCTTGAACGCCTGATCCCAGGCTTCCGGCACCAGGGCATAACCCGTGCCCTGACGCTTGAGCCAGGAGAACGCGGGGAAATGTAGATGCAGCCCAGCGACCAACAGGCGTTCCGAGGCCGCCATGTCGAAGATTCGCCGTCTTGTTTCAGTCGCGCCCGCCGGGTCGATGTCATAGGTGACGCCGGTCTCGGGTAGTGCGACCTGAACCTCGGGGACATGGACCGTATCGCCCCAGATCAACAGGGACTCGTTACTGGAGGTAATCAGGAACGAGCTGTGACCGGGCGTGTGGCCGGGGCAATCGATCGCGTGAATACCTGGCGCCACCTCGCCTTCCTTAAATGTGCGGGTCTGGTCGAGATAGGGCCTTACCTGGTCACGGGCACAGCTGAAAAACCGCTCATGCATGGGGTTGCCGGCGATCTTGGCCAAGGCCTCGTCGTCCATCCAATGGGCGAGTTCCTTTTCATGCACCACCAGCTCGGCGTTCGGGAACAACAGTTCCTTGGTCTTGGGGTCGAGTAATCCACCGGCGTGATCCGGGTGCATGTGCGTGAGCAAGACGGCGCCAATATCCTTGGAATCAATTCCCGCCGCCGCGAGGTTCTTTTGCTGTTGACCGGCTGTATCGGCAAAGTAGTCGCCGAAGCCAGCATCGATCACCACCGCCGGTTTGCCCGGGGCCCGCACCATGAAAGTGTTCACCGATGTGCGCCGGCCTGGCAGAGGCCGAAACCCATCGTCCAGCAACCGTTCGGCCTCGCTGCGATCGACATTGATCAGGAAGTCTAGAGTTCCGTCCAGATACCCGTCACTGATCGCGCTGACCACCATGTCGCCGATACGGCGGTGATAGACGCCCGGGATTTGCGCTTCGGGCGATGGCAAAATCGGGGCGGCGTTGGAGGTGCTCATGGAAGGATCCTTGGATAGTCAATTAAGACGGCATTACCGGTTGGCGAGAATGTCACCAACCAAGTCGTTCATGCGCCCGAGGCCTTCGCGCAGATAGTCATCCGGCAAGGCCGAGCTAATCCTGAGGTGATGGTCGACGCCGAAACAATCGCCCGGAACCACGAGGGTGCTCTTCTCGGCGCGCAGGCGGTGGACCAGTTCCGTCGACCCCAGTGGCAGATCATAGCGCACGAAAGAGAGCGCCGAGGCCATGGGGGCCACGACCGAGAACACGCCCGGCCGCACCGCCAGCATCTCTTGCAAGGTCGCGAAACCATCGCGGATCAGGCGCCTGGTACGCGAGATCAATTGCGGGCGTACATCCGGTCGGAGCGCGATCTCGCCCAGCCGGTTGCCCAGCATCGACGCGCTGATGGTAACGAACTCATGACGTCGCCAAAGCGCTTCGGTAATCTCCGGCGGCGCCACCGCCCAACCGAGCCGCAGCCCTGGCAGGCCATAGGCCTTGCTGAGACCATTGACTGCGATGACCTTGGCATAACGACTAAAAAAGCTTGGTGTCTGGTCGTTCCGCTCGCGCTCGGCACCGCCATAAACCTCGTCGGCGATCAACCAAGCACCGACCCTGGTGGCTGCGGTGACGATTGCGTCCATTTCTGCTTCGGTCAGGATCTTGCCGCTTGGGTTGTTTGGATTGACCACCGCGATCACCTTGGTTTTCTCGGTGATCGCCGCGTCGAGAGAAGCGATATCGAGCGCCCAGCCCTTGGACTCGTCGAGGCCGAATTCGCGGACCGTTACGCCGCCGTTCCTGGCTGCGCCTTCGACCTGCATATAGGTCGGTCGCATCACTGCGAGCTCGTCACCGGGCTCCAGCAATGTTTGCGCCAAGATGTAATTGGCCTCCGACGCGCCGATGGTCACGAGAACCTGGTCCGGCGTTGCGCCGTCATAGAGCGCGGCGATGCGTTCCCGGAGCGCGAGATCGCCATTGACCTCTGGATAGTTGAGCGGTGTGTCGAGTAGCGGGTCCGCGCCTTCGCCCGCCATCTCCAGCAATTCCCGCAGCAGAACCGGGTGCACCCCGCTTTCGGCGAGATTGAAATCGACGGTCTGTTCCCAGTCCGAAAGCAGCTTTTCGATCGCGAAGGGTTCGAATTCCATCCCCGGCCTCTCCAGTGCCCCAATGGGGGCGGGTTTCTCGACCCTATCAAGCAAGACCAGAGCAAGAGGATTTGCAAGATGAAAGAACAGATGCGAGCATTGGATCAAGCTGGGTTCAAGCGAATCCAGTATTGACGCCTTGGCAAAATTCATGCGCGCGCAGACCGCGACGAAGCCTTATTGGAGAGCTCATGCCTGCCGCCGATCTTCTTTTAACGGGTGGCCGAGTGGTCGACGCTTCCCGCGACGTCGACATGATCGCCGATGTCGCCTTTACCGACGGCAAGGTCTTGTCGATCGGTCAGAGCCTGCCTCGAGACGGCGTTGCGGATGTTCGAAATGTCTCCGGCAAAATGGTTACGCCGGGTCTGATCGATCTGCATACTCATGTCTATTGGGGCGGCACATCGATTGGCGTCGATCCCACCGACTATGCAAAGCGCTCCGGCACGACGACGATTATCGACGCGGGGACGGCCGGCGCTGGTAATTTTGCGGGATTTCGCGCCCATGTGATCGAGCCTTGTGACGCCCGGATCCTGGCCTACCTCAATGTTTCCTTCGCCGGCATTTTTGCGTTCAGCGACACGGTGATGGTCGGCGAGTCCGAGGATGTGCGATTGCTGCATCCCCGGGCCTGCCTGCATGTGGCGAACCTCAACAAGGACCTTCTGGTTGGCATCAAGGTTCGAGTTGGCGCCCGGGCCAGCGGCGCCATGGGGCACGCCCCGTTGGACATTGCCATCGAGGTCGCAGAGGAGGCCGATCTTCCGGTGATGTGTCATTTGGATTGGCCGCCGCCGAGCCGGCGCGACGTGGTGAGCCGCCTGCGCCCCGGTGATGTGCTGACTCATTGCTTCCGACCTTTCCCGGCGGCCCCGGCTCGGGGTGACGGACGGGTGCGCGAGGAAATTCTTGAGGCTCGTGAACGCGGGGTTCTATTCGATATTGGCCATGGCATGGGCTCGTTCGGTTTCGCGACCGCCGAGGCGATGTTAGGCGCCGGTTTCATGCCCGACGCCATCTCCAGCGACGTACATTCGCTGAGCATTCACGGCCCTGCCTATGACCAGCTCGTCACCCTGTCGAAGTTTTTGATGTTGGGAATGGAGGTGAAGGACATCATCGCCGCCACCACGTCCGGTCCGGCGCGCGCGATACGGCGTCCGGATCTTGGAACCCTGGCGCCGGGAGGGATCGGCGACGCGACGGTGCTTGAGATCGTCGATGGCCCGGTGGATTTCAAGGATTCTCTGGGCCTGACCCGCACCGGCGACAAGAGTTTTGGCCTGTCCGGCGTGGTCATCGGTGGCAAGTGGTGGCATGGCGACGGCTGACCCGCGCGCCGATATCGCCTAGCCTTCTTCCTGGTGAAAATCGATCCCGCCGATAACCTGAAGTGTCGGCAGGATCTCCATCAGGGTGACGTCGACACGTTCCGGCGCGCCGACACAATAGGCGATGGCGTCCGCGATATCTTCGGGTTTGAGGGATTCGAATCCATCATATAGTTGCCGTTTCGTCGCCGCGCGGTCGCCGGAGAATTGGTGTGCGTGAAAATACGTCTCGACCCGCGCCGGCGCGATCTCTGTCACCCTCACCCGCTTGCCGAACAGCTCTATTCGCAAATTCTGAGTCATCGCCCGGAGCGCCATCTTGGACGCCGAGTACGCGATTTGGCCGGGCAGAGGATGCAGCGCCGCGATCGAGGTGATGTTGACGATATGGCCGCGGTTTCGCTCCCGCATTCCGGGTATCACCGCCCGGAGCATGGTCGCCACGCCCTCGACATTCACTTCCAGGATGCGTTTCAGCGTCGCCGGGTCCAGTTCATGGATCGGCCCATCCGGCCCCGAGGTACCGGCATTGTTGACCAGCACGTCGATCGGCAAGTCGGAAAAGACCCGTTCAGCCGCGGCATTGTCCGTGACATCCAAGGCATGTGGGATACAGCCTGTCTCCGCTGAGAGCGCTTCCAGGTCGTCGGCGGACCGCGCGACGGCGTGGACCTCCATGCCGATGGCGCGGAATTTTCGCACCGTCTCGGCACCGATCCCGCGACCGGCGCCGGTGACCAGGGCGGATTTATAAATCGTCATCGCCAGCCCCTAATCACGCCGGTTTTCCGGCCAGGGTCACCCCAAACCGGCGCTGACAGATATCGGCGATGATCTCGAAGTTGGAGCCGTGGCGGACCACCTCGAAAGTCTCCACGTTCAGCAGGGTCGAGGATTGCTGGTAGTAGTGATATTTGCGCAGGCCATGGTCGATGACCACGTCGGCTATCCCCAGGATAGCCGGCTCGATATCCTCGATCCGAAATTTGGTCCCCGTGAGCGAGACATTCGCCGAGGAGCCAAAGATCGGGTGCATCTCCTCAAGCGACAGCCGGCAAATCTCGCCGTGAAACGGACCGGCGTTCATCAACATCACCAGGGTACCGTCCTTGGTGCTGGCATCGATCGCCTCGTCATCGAGAACCTGCAACAAGGGATGATCGATCCGGCACGGCCCAACCGCGCCGAGTGGTAGACCATAGTCGCCGGTGATCACGTCAACGACGTCCCAGCCCCGAGCGGAGAGATCGTATAGTTCTCGGGCGATGGCGTGATCGCCGACCATGGCGTTACGTTTGGTGCGCGC
>JAPKDN010000927.1 GCA_028822575.1 Alphaproteobacteria bacterium
ACGATCGCCCAGCGATACTGATCCGGCCAACTGGCCTGGGCATTCTCCGCATCCAGGGCTTCGGCGGCGTGTAGAGTCCAGAATGGATCGTACATGAGCTCTCGACCGATCGCGACCAGATCGGCCCGGCCTTCTTGCAAAATATCCTCGGCCTGCTGGGCCTCGATGATCCGGCCGACGGCCATGGTCTTGATGCCGGCTTCCTTGCGGACTTGCTCGGCATAGGGAACCTGAAAGCCAAGCGGGCGGTCCCCTGATGCCGCGGGTGTACCGTCATCCTTGGCCCGAAAAGCTGGCGCGCCGGTGATTCCGCCGGCGGAGCAATCCACCACATCCACACCCCTGGCTTTCAGCTCCTGGGACAACGCGACAGAGTCCTCGATCTCCCAACCCTGGCGATCGACGGCGGAAACCCGGAAAAAGAGCGGCAGCTCTTCCGGCCAGGCGGCGCGGACGACGTCGGTGACCTCGAGGGCGAAACGCATCCGACCGGCGCGATCACCGCCATAACCATCATTACGCTGATTGCTGAGCGGCGAGAGGAAACTGTGAATCAGATAGCCATGGGCGCCGTGGATCTCCAGCGCTTTGAACCCCGCGGTCACCGCCCGCCGGGCGGCGTCGGCGAAAGCCGCAACGAGGTCACCGATCTCATCCTCGCTTAGCGCATGCGGTGTCTGCCAGCCCTCAGCCAATGGAACCGCCGACGGGCCGACAACTCCCCAGGACGGATCGCCCCAACTGGTGTCGCCAATCGGCAAGGGTTTGCCGCCGTCCCATGGCGGACTGGCCGAAGCCTTACGTCCGGCGTGGGCGATTTGCAGACCCGGGACAGACCCCATGGCCTCGATGAATTTGGTGGTCGGCTTCAGTGCCTCGGCCTGCTCATCCGTCCAAATGCCAAGGCAACGCGGTGTGATCCGCCCCCTTGGCTCTACCGCCGTCGCCTCGGCGAAAACCAGGCCAACGCCGCCGCGGGCGAAAGTCGAGAGATGCGCGAACTGCCAGTCCGTCGCGATGCCACTATTGGCGGAATACATGCATAGCGGCGAGAGAACCACCCGGTTGGGGAGAGTGACGCCGCGGATCTTAAGCGGTGAGAGAAGCAGGGGTTGTCGGCTCATATCGGGACCTTTGGATGGATCATTCAGGCTATTTCGTGGCGTCATATCACATTGAGGCGCAGGCATGTGCATCCCCGTGACGAGAAGGCATTCTCCAACTATTTCGCCGCGCGAGCCTTCGCTGCCAACCCGGCGCGGTCGACCTCGGGCGCGTAATCGAGCTTCTCACGCGCCTTGGTAATGTCGAGAACCGAGGCCGTCCGCAGTTTTTCGTAGACCTCGGGCCGTTGCAGCTCCGGCATCCTGTCCCAGCGTTCCGCCGCTATTTCCAGGGTTGGGCGAAGATTGAGCCCCTCGGCGGCGGCGATGGCGAAGATATCGAATCCGTCGTAGCGATCGGTGTTGACCGCCAGGTCGAAGGCTTGCGCCACGTCGTCGGGGTCGACCCAAGCCCAGAAATGATAGTTCTGGGGGTCCGCCCCCCGCGCCTCGAACTCGCCATAGCCGCGGGGAAAGATGATGTGGCAGGGACGGATCGCCATGACCTCCAACGCCCCGCGCGCGGCATAGCTTTCGGCGATGGTCTCGGTCACCTTTTTCGACAACGAATAGACTTCCGTTGGCCTGGTCGGATGAGCCTCGTCCACCGGCAGGTATTGGGGCGGCCAGTCTGGCGGATTGTAGGACAGGCCGAAAACGGAATCGCTGGACGCGACCACGACACGTTTCACACCAGCCTCCGCCGC
>JAPKDN010000928.1 GCA_028822575.1 Alphaproteobacteria bacterium
CCAGGGTCGTTGTTGCCTTTGAGATTGGCCTCCGGCACATAGGCCGCCCGCCCTGCCTTGGCTCTGATGATGGACGCCGTGGCATCTGCTCCAGCTCGGGCTGCAATCGCGGCCTCATTGACACCGAGCGGCAACGCGGCAAGGGCCGGGGCCAGGGCATCGATCATCGTCCGGTCGCCCTGCGCCGCGCCGCCGACCTGTTTGATCCGCTCCAGGCCCAGGGTGAGCGTGCCGGGGGTGTCGTCCTCCGGGCCTTCACCCGCCGCTGCGAAGAAAATCGCCAGGAGTGCGCCGGAGGAACCGCCCATAGTCTGGCTTAACTCGATCCCAATCGCGCGATAGAGTTCCGGCAAATTGGCCAACGGCAACCGATCAATCGCACCTGCCAGCGCTCGTGCAGCACCGGCGAGGGTGGAGCCGGTGTCGCCGTCGCCGGACTTGGCATCCAGCGCGTTCAGATCCGCTTCGGCGGCGATCAATGTCTCGCAGCACCCTAGCAAGGAGGTGCGACGCTCGGGATGGACGGAGGGTTCGGCACGGGCCGGCGTTAGCCCTTTGGGCATGGGCGCCAAGCGCGGCGCTGCTGTCGCCACGGCCTTTGGCCAGGCGGACGGACCGACGGGAACCTTTAAGGCTTCAGTGTCGCCGGGGCTGAGTGGCAAAACCGACACCGAAAACCCTTGCATATCCATCGAGGTCATCAGGGATGCTGGGCCAATGATTATGGAAAGTTGGTCGGCGATTCGTGTTTTTAGGAGTTCGTTTGTCAGTATCGACATCTCCAGCGGCGTTACCCCACCGAGATTATTGACTAGCACCGCGTGCGGGCCTTTGGCCATATGCGGCGCCAGACGTTCGATGATCATTTCCACCGCCTGTTTGGCGTCGGTAAAATCCACCTGGGTAACCCCCGGCTCACCATGAATCCCGAGGCCAAGCTCGGCCTTGCCTGCGGGGATACGGTCCTCTTTCGTTGATCCAGGCACCGTGCAGGTATCCAGCGACATGCCGATTGAGGCGACGCCCCTAATGACCCGCTCAGCCGCCTTGGTGACGCTCGTTAAATCCGCACCCTGTTCCGCCAGCGCGCCGGCGATTTTGTGAACGAACAGGGTGCCGGCGAGGCCCCGAGGTTGGTGGAGCTTGGGGAGCGCGATGTCGTCGTCGACCACGACCATCGAGACTTTCAATCCCAACGCCCGGGCGCGCTGGGCGGCGAGGCCGAAATTCAGCCGGTCGCCGGTGTAGTTCTTGACGATCAGGAGGCACCCCGCCGGCCCGGTGACCGCCAGAATGCCGGCCAGGGCCGCGTCGACCGTGGGCGAGGTGAAGACCTCGCCGCAGACCGCCGCCGTCAGCATGCCCATGCCGACCATGCCGGCGTGCGACGGCTCATGCCCCGACCCACCTCCCGAGACCAGCGCTACCTTGTGGCGCCCCCAATTAGCACGAACCACCACCTTAATCTGCGGATAGCCATCAAGACGTGTGAGCGCGCCACCGGACGTCGCCAGCAAACCGTCGATGCTGTCGGTAACAATGGTTTCGCGGGCGTTGATGAATTGGCTCATACCCAATATCTCCATTCGTTGTGCCCGCCGTTGCCCATTGATATTTGATGGTCAGGGGGCATCACGTTGTGTCCTTAAGAGAACAATCCACTCATGAATTTTACATAGAATCACAGACCAGTCAGGCAAAGCGCGATAAGGCTTTTGCGAACTGGGCTTACTGGCACTCGGTGCAAGGCCGTCCAGTTTTCATGAGAAGCATAGTTTCGACGTTTGCGCTAGCCAGCGGTTCGGTCCA
>JAPKDN010000080.1 GCA_028822575.1 Alphaproteobacteria bacterium
ATTTTTGGCGATGACCGGGACATCAAGGAAGGCGACACGGTCAAGCGGACCGGCACCATCGTTGATGTGCCCGTCGGTAAGGGTTTGTTGGGACGCGTCGTTGACCCTTTGGGTAATCCTATCGACGGCAAGGGCCCGATCGTCTCCGACGAGCGTCGCCGGGTCGAGGTCAAGGCGCCTGGTATTATGCCGCGCAAGGGTGTTCATGAGCCCATGCAAACCGGTCTCAAGGCGATCGATAGCCTGATCCCTGTTGGCCGCGGCCAGCGCGAGCTAATTATCGGTGACCGCCAGACCGGAAAGACGGCGATCGCGATCGACGCCTTTATCAACCAGAAATCGGTCAACGACGCCGCCGGCGACGATGACAGCAAGAAACTTTTCTGCATCTACGTCGCCATCGGTCAGAAGCGTTCTACCGTTGCGCAGATCGTTAAGACTCTCGAAGATCAGGGCGCGATGGAGTACTGCATCGTCGTTGCCTCGACCGCGTCCGAGCCGGCGCCGATGCAGTTCCTGGCTCCCTATGCTGGTTGCACCATGGGTGAGTACTTTCGCGATAATGGCATGCATGCCTTGATCGTGTACGATGATCTTTCCAAGCAGGCGGTGGCGTATCGTCAGATGTCCCTGCTGCTACGCCGGCCTCCGGGACGCGAAGCCTATCCTGGTGACGTTTTCTATATTCACTCCCGGTTGCTGGAACGCGCCGCGAAGATGAATGACGCAAATGGTGCTGGTTCCCTAACGGCTCTGCCAGTCATTGAAACTCAGGCTGGTGACGTCTCGGCGTATATCCCGACCAACGTGATTTCGATCACCGACGGCCAGATCTTCCTTGAGACCGAGTTGTTCTATCGTGGCATTCGCCCAGCGGTGAACGTCGGCCTATCGGTTAGCCGGGTTGGCTCGGCCGCCCAAATCAAGGCGATGAAACAGGTCGCCGGCAGTATTAAGCTGGAACTGGCGCAGTATCGCGAAATGGCGGCCTTCGCGCAGTTTGCCTCGGATCTTGATCCGACGACCCAGCGCCTACTGGCGCGCGGTGCTCGATTGACCGAACTCTTGAAGCAGGGGCAATACGCGCCGCTGACGGTCGAAGAGCAGGTCGTTTCGATCTTCGCCGGCGTGCGCGGCTTTCTGGATGGCATCGAAGTCAACCAGGTGACCCGCTTCGAGTTGGGGCTTCTTTCGGAGGTTCGGGCCAGCGGGGCGGCTATCCTGGCGGCGATCCGCGAAGAGAGAGAACTGAGCAAAGATACGGACAAGAAATTGACTGAGTTTGTTGAAACTTACGCGAAAAAGTTCGCCTGAGCGCGGCCTGTAGCGCCGTATTCGGCGAGGAGGCGGCATGCCAAACCTCAAGGACCTAAAAATCCGGATCAACAGCGTCAAGTCGACGCAGAAGATCACGTCGGCCATGAAAATGGTCGCGGCCGCAAAGCTGCGCCGCGCCCAGGAACAGGCCGAGGCCGCGCGCCCCTATTCGGTGCGCATGGACAGAATGATCGCGTCGCTTGCCAATAAGTCGACCGGGGTGGGTGGACCCAAACTGCTGGCTGGTACGGGCAAGGATGCGTCGCACCTTCTCGTGGTGATGACCGCTGACCGTGGTTTGTGCGGTGGCTTCAACACCTCGATCGTGCGTGCCGCGCGCAATCGAATCCGCGCGCTCGAGGGAAGCGGCAAGACCGTAAAGATCATTTGCGTCGGTAAAAAGGGCAAGGATCAGCTCCGCCGGGATTATGCACACCTCATAGAGGATACGATCGAGGGTATCACGCGTAAGACCGTTGAGTTCGCGAGCGCCGGTGAACTGAGTGACCGGTTGATCCACATGTACGAGAACAATGAGTTCGATACCTGTACGATCATCTACAATCGCTTTCAGTCCGCGATGACGCAGATCGTCACCGAGCAGCAGATCATTCCGGCAAGCGTGCCGGAGGCCGCCAATGATGATGTGGGCGGGACCGTTGGCCTCTATGACTACGAGCCGGACGAAGAAGGTATCCTCGCCGAGCTGCTGCCGCGCAATGTGGCGACGCAGATTTTTTCGGCGTTGCTGGAAAACACGGCCAGCGAGCATGGCGCGCGGATGAGCGCCATGGACAGCGCGTCCCGCAACGCCGGTGAAATGATCGACAAGCTGACGCTGACCTATAACCGGACACGTCAGGCATTCATCACCAAGGAGCTGATCGAGATCATCTCCGGTGCCGAGGCGCTCTAGCGCCAGAGCGATACAGACAAGACTGAAGAGCCCATGGGTCGGACCAGACCGGGCGAACGGGAGTGGAAGATGGCAACGAACGCGACAGGTAAGATCAGCCAGGTTATTGGAGCCGTGGTGGACGTACAGTTCGAGGGCGACCTGCCGGCGATCCTGAACGCGCTGACCACCCAGAACGGAGACATCCGGCTGGTGTTGGAAGTGGCGCAGCATCTGGGCGAGAACATGGTGCGGACCATCGCCATGGACAGCACCGAAGGTTTGGTGCGCGGCTCCCCAGTGACGGATACCGGCGAGCCGATCATGGTTCCGGTTGGCCCGGAAACCCTTGGCCGCCTGATCAACGTGATCGGCGAGCCAATTGACGACGGTGAGCCCATCAAGGCGAAGATGACCTATCCAATCCATCGCCCGGCCCCGGCGTATGTCGACCAGTCGACCGACGCCGAGATCCTGGTGACCGGCATTAAGGTCGTTGATCTGCTGGCTCCGTACGCCAAGGGCGGCAAGATCGGCCTGTTCGGCGGCGCCGGTGTCGGCAAGACCGTCATCATCATGGAATTGATCAACAACATCGCCAAGGCGCATGGCGGTTATTCGGTGTTCGCCGGTGTTGGCGAGCGGACGCGCGAAGGCAATGACCTCTATCATGAGATGGTCGAGTCCGGCGTCATCAAGGAAAACGGCGAGGAAGGATCCAAGGCCGCCCTGGTCTATGGCCAGATGAATGAGCCTCCGGGAGCCCGCTCCCGTGTCGCCCTGACGGGTCTTACCCTAGCCGAGTACTTCCGCGACGAGGAAGGCCAGGACGTGCTGTTCTTCGTTGATAACATCTTCCGCTTTACTCAGGCTGGCTCTGAGGTTTCGGCGCTGCTCGGTCGTATCCCCTCGGCGGTTGGTTATCAGCCGACCCTGGCCACCGACATGGGCATGCTGCAGGAGCGGATTACCTCGACCAACAAGGGCTCGATCACGTCGGTCCAGGCGATTTACGTGCCGGCCGATGACTTGACCGATCCGGCGCCCGCGACGTCGTTCTCGCATCTCGACGCGACCACGGTGTTGAGCCGGCAGATCGCCGAGTTGGGTATTTATCCGGCTGTCGATCCGCTCGATTCGACCTCGCGTATGCTTGACCCTCGGATCGTTGGTGACGACCACTACGCGATTGCCCGTCAGGTACAGGAAGTGCTGCAGACCTACAAGTCGCTGCAGGACATCATCGCCATCCTGGGCATGGACGAGCTTTCCGAGGAAGACCGTCTGACGGTCGCCCGGGCCCGCAAGATCCAGCGCTTCCTTTCCCAGCCGTTCTTCGTGGCCGAGATCTTTACTGGTACGCCGGGTGTGCTGGTTCCACTGGACGAGACGATCCGAGGTTTCAAGGAAATCGTCGCCGGCGTCCACGACGAACTGCCCGAGGCCGCCTTCTACATGGTTGGTACCATCGACGAGGCGATCGAAAAGGGCAAAAAAATGATGGCGGAAGCCGCTTAAGGGCACTGAAACCCAGGAACCGAATCTATGGCCGACACAACTATGTTCGAGCTGGTCTCGCCGGAACGCCTGCTGATGTCCAAGGATGTCAGCATGGTCGTGGTCCCCGGGGCCGACGGATTGTTCGGCGTTTTGCCGCGCCATTCGCCGCTGCTATCGACACTGTTGCCCGGCGTGATCGACGTTTACGAGGACGGTGCGATCACCGATCAGATCTTCGTGGCCGGCGGCTTCGCCGAGGTTACGGAAGACCGCTGTACCGTACTTGCCGAGGAAGCGACAGCGGTCGCGGAATTGGACGTAGACCGGGCCGAGCAACGGTTGGTGGATCTTCGTGATGAGCTAAAGGACGCCACCGGAATAGAAGCCGGCCTCCTTACCCGTCGCGTCAGCGATTCAGAAGCCGTGATCACGGCCATGAAACAAGCCAAGAACGCCTGATTCTCCGATGCGTCTGGCCGGGTGCGCCAGGGGGTCGAAGTTGGAGCTCCCCTGCTCATGCTGCCATAGTGTCCGGGTCGCTGATTTTGGCGACGGCGAACCGGTCCCGGCATGAGAGTTCTCGCTCGTATTATCATTACCCTGACCGCAGCCGTGCTTTTACTGGGCCCGGCTCTCTATCTGGCGCGTGACACGGCGGCGGCGGCGGCGGCCTCCTGGCTTGCTCGCGTGAGTTATGACGCACCGGATCTCGAAGGGTTTGGATTTCGGATTTCCGGGTTCGGCCGTGACGTCGTAACATTGGAATCCCTGACCGTCGGGAATGGCGCCGTTGTCGCCGATACGCTCCAGGCGCGTTTTAGTTTCGCGGCGCTTCGGAATGGTCAACTCAGATCTCTGGCTGTCACCGGGCTCACGCTTCGCGCCCACGTCAAGGACGGTGCAATCATTCTTGACCCTTTCACTGCCTGGATCGAGGCACTGGAGGGCACCGCCCAGGACCAGCCGCCGCATGACAATATCCCGCGTCGATTGCCCTTCGATTCGCTGGTGTTGGATCAAACCACCGTCTTCCTGCGCACGCCGCAAGGAACCCTCCAGCTCAGTGGTGACTTATCCGCCCAGCAAGCTCCCGACGGCACTCTGGCATGGACGGGATATTTGAGGGGCGGTTTCACTAGCGACGATCTGGCTGGTGGTGGAGACGCCGCGACCCAAGTTACGATCGACGGCGGACGCGATGTTTCCGGAGAGAGCACGGCACGCCTCACGTTTACCGGTGGGAGCGCCCGTTTCGCCGACCTGGCGTTAAAATCCGTGCGCGGAACGGTGGATCTTGAAATCCCCACTGGAAACCCGCCAACCGTCCGCGCGTCATTCCAGTTGGAAACTCCGCGGGTTAATAAAATCGAGCTGCCGATGGTCGCTCTTACCGCTCATTTCCGCGGTGGGTCCGGCTCTTTGATGGCGACAGTCAGCGGGAATGAACCCTCCGATCAAAACTATACCATTGCCATGGCGGTGGAGAATGCTCATGGCCCCCGTGTCCGAGTGGCACTGCAGGCCGAGGGTTCGGTCGAGAGCCTCAATCCTCTACTTGGCGCTGTATCGCCAGGGCTTATCAATGCGCCCCGTGGGGACCTCGCTTTTCACGCTAGCGCGGCGATACCAGGGCCAATCGCGACTATATTCGACGCTCCATTGGAAGCGTTGAAAAACACGATCGGCACTGGAAGCGTCGACGTGTCGATCTCGTCCGTTCCAAAGGACGGTCGGGGCCGCGGCCTTGAATTGAAAGCCAAGGTCGCCGCGATTATCGCTCCGGGCTTGGTCGACTTAAGGGCAGCCGATGAATGGCGTCTACACATTCCGCGATCGCTCACAAAATCCTACGCTTCCGTCGTGCCAGAGGCGATTAGGCATTGGTTTGACGACGACATAAACGTTCTTGGAGGCGATGACGGGACAGCAACATCCGTATTGCTTGATTTTAGGGGCGATCGCGCGAAAGGCCGTGTCACGGGATCGATTGATGGGCGCTTGGGTGTGGAACGTGGCGTGAAACTCTCCGGGGCCATGAATGGCCAATTACCCGGTGCGGGGCCAATTGAAGGATGGAGGTTTGATCTTCATGATTTGGCGATCGGGGTGCGCGGCTTAAAAATTAAAGGCTTCCATCTTAAACGAGGAGAGGGGACTTTCAACGGTCATATTGGCTCAAAGAGTACTGTCGGTATTTTCAAGTTTGAAGGGGCGCTCGGTGCGACGGCATCTGACTTCACCGCCGACGCCAACATAAAATTAACGGGGCGACTATCGGATCGAAATCAAGAGACACGCCTTTTTCTGGATGATTTCAAAATCCGGGCCCATGGAGCAAGCCACCAAGCCAGTGGCGTCTCAATCACCGACCTAGTGACGGTTTCTCCGTCACCTGGAACAGTTACCGAAATCAACCTGACCCGTATGCCCGATGGAGGTATTGCTCGAGATATCAAAGCCTCGCTAGAGATCAGCCCTATTTCACTGCGGTTTTCCGGTGGCGATGCTGATTATCCGCCTGTGATATTGAGCCTCGGCCATGTCACCGGACATTTCAAAGAGGGCGGCGAACTATTTGGGGGCGCCATCGCCTTGACCTTGAACGAGATCGGCGTTGATGACGCAAGCTTTCCAAGTGTCGCTTCGGATGTCACCGTCCAGGCGGAGTTTCAGCGTGATGGCGGGGAACCACGACTTCTCTCCTTCGAGCTCGAATTGCCCAAGATAACGAGCAACAGTCACCCAGCGTGGTTCTCCCCTCTGACAGTTATGGTGACGGGATCCGGTGGTTTGGAAAACCAAGATCTGTTGTTCGAAGGTTCTATAGCCACGGGTTCAAGCCAGATCATCCTCCCGTTTAGTGGTAGTTTGCGAGCGGATATCGGAGCCGGCCACGTGGAGCTTGCCAGAACGGCGCTTACTGTTGACCCGGCGGCGACAAACCTGATGGCCCTGTTTCCGATCCTCGGGGACCATATCAAGACCGCGCAGGGACGGGTTTGGGTCGCGGGACATTTCAATTGGCCGGATATTCATGCCAAGGGCGCACAAGGGTTTTCCATCGACGTTCAAGATCTTAATATTCGAGGGCCGGAATTCGAACTGGAGAATGTCGCGGGGGACTTCGTGTTCTCGAGTCTCTCTCCGCTACGAACCGATGGTGTCCGGTCAGTATCGATGGACCACGTCGGAATCGGAGTTTCGATCCAACGCCCCCGGCTGGAATGGTCGATGGATGGGTTGGATTGCATCAAAATTCACCATGTTTCCGCTTTATTCGCGGGAGGGAATGTTTCAGCGAGTGATATTGATCTGTCCACCGACACCGCGACCCATATACAGATCGACGTGAGCGGTGTCAGCGCCACTGAACTTTCCGGTCTCGCGAAGGTCAAGGGATTGCACGCTGAGGGCACCTTGTCCGGGACGCTTCCGTTTACATGGACGCCTGGCGTGGGGTTGTCGGTCACGGACGCGACATTGACTGCAGACGGTCCGGGAAAGGTTCGGTACCTAGCGGGACCGCGCGACAAGGCTCTGCGGGAATCGGGAGAGCAAGTCGGCCTGATGCTTGACGCTCTGTCGGACTTTCGTTTCAAGACCTTGGGTTTGAAATTCGACGGACGTCCTGGTGACGGCTATCGAATAGCCCTTGCCCTGGAAGGAGCGAACCCCGATTTATATGATGGATATCCGGTCCGGTTCAACCTGGATCTGTCGGGGCAACTCGACGACGTTATTAAGACTGGTTACCGGACATACACGCTCCCGACCCGGGTGCGGGATGCAGTATTGCGGGGTGGCGAGAATGAATAGAGCGGTGATGATCGTTTCCGCGAGTTTCATGTTTCTCGGTGTCGCGGCATGTTCACCCACGGTGAAGATCGAAGCGCCCGAGAAACCCATCGTCATCAATCTCAACGTGAAGATCGAGCAAGAGGTCCGGGTTCGGGTTGAAAAGGATCTCGAGTCATTGTTCGACTCCAAGGACAAAATTTTCTAGGGGACGTTTTATGTTTGGGATCCAACTTTTGAGAAGATCGTTCGTCCAGGTACTCATGGCGACCCTTGTCATGGCGATCATCGGATTTGGCGCGACATCACCAGCGCGCGCATTGTCCTTGAACGACGCCAAGGCCCAAGGCTTGCTCGGCGAGCAACCCAATGGCTATTTGGGCGTTGTGCCCGGAAACGCGAATGCCCAGGTGTCCGCCTTGATCCAGAAAATCAACGCGAAACGCAGGGCCGCGTATCAGTCTGTCGCCAATAGCAATGGAGCAACGCTGAAATCGGTTGAGGGTGTTGCCGGAATAAAGTTGCTCGGACGGGTGCAATCCGGGCAGTGGTTTATGGGTTCACAAGGCAAATGGCGCCGGCGCTGAGCGCGAGAACATCCCTATCGATTAAGCGGTCGCCTGGCTTGAAAACACCCGTAGCTCAGTGGCGACCTGACTCACCAGATCGTCCCAGTTTTCGACCTGATTACCTGCGGCATCGGTCACGCCGACGCGGAACAACCGCATGGTCGGATACCAAGATGTATCAGGTCTATCTAAAAGCCAGCGCCAATCCGCATGTCGACCCAGAAGCATCCAAACCGGCTTACCCAGCGCTCCTGCGAGATGTGCTACCGATGTATCCACGGAAATCACTAAATCTAGTCCGGCGATGATTTCGGCGGTGTCGGCGTAGTCGGTCACATTGTCCTCCAGTGGCGAGACCGTTGACCAAGCCGTATCCTCGGCGGCAGGTCTCCAACCGAATTGCAGGCTCTGGAAAGTGAGACTCGGTATTTCCAGCAACGGCGTCAACGCGTCTCTTGGGCAGGACCGCCATTCGTCGCGCGTGTTCCTTGGTGTTCCCGCCCACACCAAACCAATGCGCGGCATGTCTCGTACTTCTTGGTTATCAACACGAGGCAATGGTTGAAGATAAGGTACATCACTGGGAATCGACTGAGGGTCAGTTCCGAAGCGATGAGGTAAGCTCATGATAAGGCAGGCAGAATCAAAATCTGGCTGGCTTTTTGTGGATACGCTGTCAATCCATGGAACGGCGCTGAAAAGACGCTCAAGCGCCGGTTGACAGTGCACGAACACAATCATCCCGGACTCCGCGAGAGCTCGCGCATAGCGAATGAACTGGATCGCGTCACCCGCTCCCTGTTCGGCCACTAGTAGGATACGATGCCCCTTGATCCGTTGGCCGTCCCAGATTGTCCTGCCGAGTTCTTCAATCTGAGAGGTGAATTCTCGACAGGATTCGCGTTTTTCATAAAGCTGCCACGCAGTTTCCCATTCGCCCATCTGAAGTTTAGCGAGCGAGAGTGCGGTCTCAATTTCTGGCCTGCCTGACGTCAAACACAACGCTCGCCTATAGATGAACGCGGCGGAATTCGCGTGATCAAAACTACGCTCGGCGTTTCCAAAATTATAATAGAGCTCAACGGCATCGGGTTGGAGCAGAATAGCTCGACGAAACGCACGGGCCATTCGTTGGTGGTCACCACGGAGTCTGAGCGATTGGCCCAGACTCATGTACACACGAGGCTCTCGAGGAAACCGTATTGCTAACAGACGGTTGCATTGGACCGCCTTATGGTAATTTCGCGTGGCCATAAGCCTGTGACCGATATTCAAGCCTTCTTCGAGGGAACGCCCCATGCCGATGCTCCCGGTGTTTCCCGAACCTCAGGGTTCGCGCAAAGCCAGTTCGAAACTCGCAAGCATCGGTGTCATGAGATAGCTCAAAAGCGTTTGTTCACCCACCGCAATCATGCCCGATGCAGGCATGCCCGGGATCAATTGCTGATCTCCGATCGCTCTGTTGAGAGAAATGGGGTCCAGCTTGATTGTCACGCCGTAAGTCGGC
>JAPKDN010000929.1 GCA_028822575.1 Alphaproteobacteria bacterium
ATCAAAGGGGCCGCCACGGACATGACGAGAATGGAAATCGCGATGACCCCCCAAACCGCGGCGATCGGCGAGCGACGGGCGAAATTACTGATCAAACGCCACGTGCGCGACAACAGTGAAGGCGATACGACCGTTACCGCGACAGGTGGGTTTTCGACATTTAGTTCGCTCATTGGTACCTGATCCTCGGATCCAGCCATGCGATGGCGATATCGACGATGATGTTCAGCAGAACGAAAACCAGGGCGTATAGAAACACTAGGTTTTGCATGACGAATATGTCGCGCTCGTTTACCGCCGTGAACATGGCGTAACCCAGGCCAGGCGTCCCAAAGGCCCGCTCAACTGGGATCGATCCGGCGAGCACGAAGCCAAGCAAGATTCCTGAAAGGGTGATCACTGGCAGCAGCGCGTTTGGTAGCGCGTGCAGGCGGACCACCCGCTTGCCACTCAGGCCCTTGGCTCGCGCAGTCCGAACATAATCCTCGCGAATCACCTCAAGCAGGCTGGAGCGAGCCATGCGCGCGATATAGGCGGCCTGACCCAACCCGAGGACAATCGCGGGGCCAATCACGATCTGGAATGTCGTTCCTGGATTCTCGAACAGCGCCGCCCCGGTCAAGGGCGCCCGATAGCCAAACCAGAACAGCAACGCTAAAACAATTAGCATACCCAGCCAGAACCCTGGAACCGCGAGACAGATAATCGAAATAAAGCGAACGACGTTGTCGGCGATGCTATTGGGGTTAAGCGCGCTTATGATGGCCACGGGAATGCCGACGACCCATGATAGTATCACCGACAGGATAGCAATTTGAGCGGTTAACGGACCACGTCTGAGCACCATCTCGCCAACGCTTTCAGCGCGGAAGAACGACCGACCGAACTCTCCCTTTAAAATATCAATTATCCAATTGAAGTACTGAACGATCAATGGTTTGGTGAGGCCAAGCTCTCGCATATAACCAAGGCGTTGCTCTTCGGTCAGCTTCATCATTCCGTCCGGCCCGAAAATCGCCGTCAACGGATCACCAGGCATTATCCTCATGATGAAAAACACCAGAATCGACACGCCAAGAACCGTCAGCGCCCCGAAGCCAATGCGTCGGATGATATAGGCATACATTGATTTCAAAGCCATGATGGTTCGTGGCGAAGGGCGAAGCAACCAACGAGTACGCGGATTCAGGAGTTAGCTTGCGGTCGCCCAGACGATCAAGTCAAGCTGCAAACAGATATAGAGAATAAGCCATTTCATTTCGGATCGATGCCGAAAAATATAGGCGGTTTGGAAGTCCCCTGGACGCTTATCCGGCGTAAAGGGAGGCGTTTGGCGGTGATTAAAATTTGAAACACCGAAGCTGTTTGCCCGAAGGGAAGCCGTTCGCATGATTTTAGTGTCCATATCGCAATTGATCGCACGTTCACCATTACTGTTTTCTGGGCCTGTGCGTTACGCTTCCATGGACTGCTCGTGGAAGCTTGGAAAGCCTCCTCATTAGCGGCGGCTAGAGCGCCGCACGTGGTGACGGTGGTGGCTGTCCGGTTCGATCAGCCTGGGTTACTTCACGCCATAACATAACCGATATCTTATTGGCTCCTCGACGTTCCAAAATAAATTTTATGATTTCGGGAAGCTTTGCTCCGATCATGTAAATGACAGTGACGAAGGTCGCGGGCTTTCGACCGCCTTGGGCTCTTGCGCGGGCGGTTTCAAAGATCCTATTCAAGCCTCTGAGACGCGCGCTGGACTGGGAAGACCGCTACCGCTTAAGAATGCGGTCGGCATGTAAAGTGGATG
>JAPKDN010000081.1 GCA_028822575.1 Alphaproteobacteria bacterium
CGCATTGTCCAAATCCTCCTAGGAAGCAACGTGGACGTTTCAGATGGCCCACCAATTGGCCGGGCCGGTTTTGAACCTGTCCCGACCCCGCTTTCGGCGATCGAAACAGAGCAAATCTAAGCAAGAATGATATGGCTTCAAGAGGTCGGAGGTTTCTTTTTTCATGAACCCAACGAGACCTTGAAAACATCTCTCTCGCGCCACATGTCATTAAGGGAATCCGTTGTCACACGGTGCTCCTCGCAACACCTTTGCGCTCTTTCGCGGGCTTTTCACTGGCCGCGTTATTTCTCATCCCGGACGCTATCCCTGGCCAACAACCCGCAGGTTTGAGTGGCGAAGGCGTCCTATCGAATGCTACAAGCCGGGATACAAAACCATCCAGGACACCGTTCGATGATCCCGCGCTATTCCCGACCCGTCATGACCGCTATCTGGGAACCGGAGAACCGGTTCCGCATCTGGTTCGAGATCGAAGCCCACGCCTGTGACGCCCAGGCCGCGTTGGGGGTGATCCCCGCCGAGGCCGCGAAAGCGGTATGGGAGCGCGGCGGCTTCGACGTTGCGCGGATCGATGAAATCGAGGCCGAGGTCAAACATGACGTCATCGCCTTCCTGACCAGCCTGGCGGAGCACGTTGGCCCGGAAGCACGGTTTGTCCATCAAGGGATGACCTCGTCGGATGTGCTGGACACTTGCCTGTCGGTACAGTTGACCCAAGCCGCCGATCAGTTGCTCGCCGATCTCGACGGGCTTTTGGCGGCGCTGGAGCGGCGTGCCTTCGAGCACAAGCTGACGCCAACCGTCGGGCGCAGCCATGCGATTCACGCCGAGCCGACCACCTTTGGCGTCAAACTCGCCGGTTATCACGCCGAGTTCGCCCGCAATCGCGAACGCCTGACATCCGCGCGGCGCGAGGTGGCGACCTGCGCGATTTCGGGACCGGTCGGCACCTTCGCCAGTATCGACCCTCGGGTCGAGGAGCATGTCGCGGCCAAGCTGGGTCTAGAGCCGGAAACAGTTTCAACGCAGGTTATCCCGCGTGATCGCCACGCGATGTTTTTTGCCACGTTGGCCGTAATCGCGAGTTCGGTCGAACGTTTGGCAGTGGAAATCCGGCACCTGCAGCGCACCGAAGTCCGCGAGGCGGAGGAGTTTTTCTCCACCGGACAAAAAGGTTCATCCTCGATGCCGCATAAGCGGAACCCGGTTCTGACGGAAAACCTTACCGGTTTGGCCCGCCTGGTGCGTGGCCATGTGATTCCGGCGCTGGAGAACGTGGCGTTGTGGCATGAGCGCGACATCTCGCATTCGTCGGTGGAGCGGAATATCGGACCGGACGCAACCGTCGGCCTCGACTTCGCCCTGGCGCGGCTGACCGGCGTGGTCGACAAGCTGATCGTTTATCCCGAGATGATGCAGGCCAATCTGGACAAACTGGGCGGGTTGATCCACTCGCAGAGAATCTTGCTGGAGCTGACCCAGAAGGGCATGAGCCGCGAGGACTCCTACGCGGCCGTTCAGCGCAATGCCATGCCAGTTTGGCTTGAGGGCAAGGATTTCCTCTCATCGCTTAAGGCCGATGAGGCCGTCCGCGCGCATCTGAGCGAAACTGATCTTGAAGCGCTTTTCGACATGGGATTCCACATGAAACATATCGACACCATCTTCACTAGAGTCTTCGGTAAAACAGAGAGGGTGAAAGTGGCGTCGACGTAACGCAAGGGGAGATTATCGCGCCGCCCCCATGATCATAATGTTGCCATGCAGGTGCAATACCTGACTCGCCAGGCCGGCGGCCTCGAACCAGGCCCCATAGTCGTCCAGACGGCCAGGACTGTTATTTGAGGCGAAGTCCGCGACATAATCATCAAAGGTCTCGGCGGAACGCATGCCAAAACCGTGCACTTGTTCCAGCCGGTTCCACAACGCCGCTTGCAACGGGAACAATGATGCCTTGGTCAATCGGATACGGTCCATCAGCAGGATAACGCCGTCGTCGGCGACATGCTCAGCCATCCAGGCGATCGTTGCCTGCTTTTCCGCATCCGACAAGTCGTGAAACGTCAGACAAGTGATCGCGACTCGAAAGTCCCGCCGACCCAAATCGATGGAGGTCAAATCCCGAAGGTCGCCTTTCACCCATCTATAGTCACCAACTCCGTCGAAACGTTCCGCCGCCGCCGCCAGCGACACCTCATTCATATCAACGCCGGTAACGTTTAGATCCCGGCGCTTGGAAGCCAACAGATGCTGGAGGTACCCGGTGCCACAGCCTAGATCGAGTACCGGATCATGAGGCGCGGTGGTCTCGGCGATCAGGGTCGCCAGAATATCGAGTTGTTCAGGCCGGGTTGGGTGACGTTGGATAGGATCGTCCATGGAAATACACTTTCAAAGCTGATGAAAAGTTTGCTGGCGACAGATAATGCATGGGCCAAATCTTGCGCTGTTAACGAGGATCATGGCGCGTTCCTCTCAAGAGGTGGGGAATTTTTTTAGCACTAAGCATTCACTGGGCATTTTTTCTTGCATTTAGATAAAATTTTTTATAAATTATCTTCCTACACTCCTTTAGAAGGAAGGAAACATCCCATGACCAGAACGGTTACGGAAAAAGCAATGCGATTGTTGTCGAAGTCGGTGTCTGACATCGCAGGCGAAGAAAGACGGATCGCCGACTCCTTAGTAACGACGCTACGGTCTAGCGAACAGGTTTTCAGGGCGCCGGTCCATTTTGAGCTTAACGATTTGGACCCGATGATGCGCCACCAAATAAACGGCCAAGCGGTCACGATGGCCCGCGGCCTTACGGTACACTAAACGAATTCCTCCCAAAAAAAGTTAGCCGCAGGTTCACTCCCCTGACCTGCGGCCCTTTTTCGTTTGGTTTAACCGGGATTGGACAACGCACCGTTCACTTCAGCACCCCAAGCTCCCGGTAACAGCGTTCGGCGCCAGGGTGAAGCGGTATCGCGACCCCATCCAAGGCTGATGCCAGCTTAATGCGCTTGCCCTGCGGGTGGCCATCATCCAGGGCAGCGCGCGCGTGATCGCTCCACAGCACATGGCAAATGGCATAAATAACGTCCTCTGGCACATCGACGGATGTCAACCACTGCGCGCCGACGGCGATTGACTCGCTCTCTTCGACATGCTCGTAAGCCTCTTGCGGAATGACCGAGCGACTGAAGAACCGATGTTTGGCTAGTATCTTGGCGGTTTCGCTCTCACCTAGAGTGATCATCGTCGCGATCTTATCCCGGGTCAGTGTCGTCACCGCCCTCGCGGGGGTCCCCGCGACGATGAAGAAGGCATCCAACTCACCACCGCGCATCAGATGGGCCGCTTGGCCCGCCGTCGCCTCCACGGCGATGAAGTCGTTTTCGAAAAGGCCATGTGCCGCCATTATAATACCAGCCGCGTAACGGGTCCCGGATCCCAATAGATCGAGTGACACCTTTTTGCCACGCATTCCCTGAACGGTCTTGATCCCCGCACCTTGACGGACCAACACGTGCAAGCTTTCCGGATAAAGGTTGGCGATCGCCCTCACCTTGTCCAAGGGCGGCAACCCCGTAAACGCTCCCTTGGCATGAACCATGTCATGGGCCACATCGGCTTGACTGAACCCCGAGGTAATGCGCGCGTCCTGGATCGCCCGCATATTGGCGACGGAACCATGCGAGGATTGGGTGCTGGCAAGCAGGTTTGGTACACCGCAGCTTCCCCCGTCCGAGCACGCGCGGGAGCCAGGAGGCTGTGAAATGATATTGACCAACAGCCCACCGATTGGGTGATAGGTTCCGGCGATCGCTCCGGTGCCAATACGAAACTGGATGACCTCGTCGGCGCGCGCCGTCCCAGCAGTCGCAAGACCGGCGATCAGGACGATAAGGTTGCCGAGCGCGGCAAGGTCGCGGATCGTGATAGACCGTGAAGCTACCATTCCTGAAACCATCGCGACCATCATCCCTGGTCCAGATAAAATTTGATCAACAATCGGGCTGCCGGCGAATCCCAATGGGCGTCACCGATCAAGCGCCCGACCATCAACCCTTCGGAATTGATAAGAACAGTGACCGGAACTCCAGGCTCCTTCAAGGCACGCAACAGCCTGGCCCTAGGATCGCTCGCTGAAGCTATCCCGGTAATGCCAAGGTTTTCGAGAAACGGTTTGTGCACCTTGGCGCCACCACGATCAATCGAAACCAGCTGGACCGTGAACCGGGGGTCATTGACGGAACTCGCCAGGCTCTCGATCGACGGCAGCTCGCGAATGCACGGCGCGCACCAGGTCGCCCAAAAATTCAGCAGGACCAGACGCCCTTTATAGTCGGCAAGCTTGATGGTTTCGCCGTCCACGCCTATGAACGGAGTGTCCGGAACCGGAATGGGTGGATCACTGGCAACAAACTTGACCATCGAGCCTTCGATGGGAGGATCGGCGGTCTTGGCTTCGGCCCGCAACGCAAAGAAATTCGCCGACAGGGTCAAGGCGACCAGCACCATGTAACCGACAACGACAGAACAATATTTGAAGCGCACTGAAAGCTCCCACGATGACAACCAAGCAGACCTCGACCAACAACATACCAAGTCCCGGAAAAAACGCGCCCGCCAGTAAGATGTGGGGCGGTCGTTTTCGCGACGGTCCATCCGAGGTGATGGACCAGATCAACCCGTCCATCGACTTCGATAAGCGCTTCTACGCCCAGGATATCGAAGGGTCCAGGGCCCATGCGGCGATGTTGGTCGTCCAAGAGGTTATCTCGGACCAAGATGGGGCCGATATAGCCCGAGGTCTAGACCAAGTGGAGCAGGAAATCGCCGAAGGGCGGTTCAAATTCTCGCGCGCTCTTGAGGACATCCACATGAATGTCGAGTCGCGGCTCACGGAAATCATCGGAGATGCGGCAGGCCGGATGCATACCGGCCGCTCGCGCAATGACCAGGTTGCGACAGACTTCAAGATGTGGGTGCGCGACGCCAGTGACCGGCTGGACGATGGTCTGAAGGCATTGCAGGTGGCGCTGATCGAGCAGGCTGAAGCGAACGCCGACGTGGTGATGCCGGGCTTTACCCATCTGCAGGCGGCCCAACCGGTTACCTTCGGGCATCACATGCTGGCCTATGTGGAGATGGTCGGTCGTGATCGCAGCCGTTTTGCCGATTGCCGGACGCGCTTGAACGAGTGCCCGCTCGGCGCCGCCGCTCTGGCCGGCACATCCTTTCCGATCGATCGCGAGGCGACCGCCGCCGCATTAGGCTTTGATCGACCAACCGCGAACTCCCTGGATAGCGTTTCCGACCGAGATTTCGCGCTGGAGTTCCTGTCGGCGGCGTCGATCACCGCGATGCATCTGTCTCGATTTTCCGAAGAGATCGTCAATTGGACCAGCGCGCAGTTCAATTTCATCACCCTGTCCGATGCCTTCACAACCGGCAGTTCGATCATGCCGCAAAAACGCAATCCGGACGCCGCCGAACTGGTGCGTGGTAAATCCGGCCGGGTGATCGGAGCGCTCATGTCTCTCCTGGTGATGATGAAGGGGCTCCCCCTGGCCTTTTGCAAGGACATGCAGGAAGATAAGGAACCACTCTTCGACGCTGCAGACACCCTTGATGTCTGCATCGCCGCTTGCGTGGGCATGGTGGTTGATATGCGAGCCAACGCCCCAGCTTTGAAACAAGCGGCACAGCTCGGCTTCGCGACCGCCACCGATCTTGCCGATTGGTTGGTGCGAAGCCTGGACATACCTTTCCGCAACGCCCATCACGTCACCGGCGCCGTGGTCAAGCTCGCTGAGGACCGAGGCTGCCGTTTGGACGAGCTGGACCTCGCCTCGATCCAAGCAATCGAGCCCAGGATCACCAACGCCGTATACGAGATTCTTGATCCGGCGCTTTCGGTGGCCAGCCGGACCAGCTTCGGCGGCACCGCTCCAGATAATGTTCGGGCCGCAGCCGCCGCGGCGCGCATCCGGTTTTTATAGAAGACGGTCTGGAGAGGAGCGCGATATGCCGAGGGTGACGTCTCAAGTCCTAGCTCGAAGCCTTGGATTCGTTGTGCCTTGCCTGGTCGTTATTGGGCTTTCGTTCTCGATTTCGGCCTGCGGCAAACGGGGTAATCCTAAACCGCCAGAAAACAAACCCGTCAGCTACCCAAAATCCTACCCGACGAAATAAACCGCTCTGGTCCCACGCTGGCCACCAGACCCGCACCGATCACTGGAAATCCAAATATGGACCATTTCACTGCGATAGCAGGTGTTCTGCACGCCGAGGATGTCACCATTTCAGACATCGCAGCCACCGTTGGCACGCCGTTTTACTGCTATTCCAGCGCTATGATGCTGGACCGATACAATGCCTATGTCGGAGCCCTGCAAGGCCTGAGTGCCGATGTTTACTATGCCGTCAAGGCGAATTCCAACCTGGCTGTGATCCAGACTCTCGCCACGGCGGGCGCGGGCGCCGACGTCGTCTCGATTGGCGAGATCAAGCGCAGCATCGCCGCCGGTGTACCAGCCGACAAGGTTCTTTTCGCCGGGGTCGGCAAGACCCGCGAAGAACTGGCCGAGGCCCTGCGGTTGGGTATTCGTCAAATCAATCTGGAATCCGACGCGGAATTGCGAGCGTTGAGTGAGGTAGCCGTCTCGATCGGGATCGAGGCCCGTGCCGGCCTCAGGGTCAACCCAGATGTCGACGCGCGCACACATGTCAAGATCACCACTGGGCGCAAGGAGAACAAATTCGGCGTCGATTTGGACCGCGCGCCCGAAATATTCGGTCTAGCTGCCTCCCTACCCGGCGTTTCCATGCCCAGCCTTTCGGTGCATATCGGCTCGCAATTGACAGATATTTCGCCTTATCGAGAAGCCTATGCCCGGCTGCGCGAAATCACTCTGGAGCTCCGCTCCGCCGGACATGTCATCAACCATCTCGATCTTGGCGGTGGATTAGGGATCGCCTACGGTGCCGAGATACCGCCAGATCTGGACGCTTACGCGGCGATTATTTCCGACCATGTCGGCGACCTGGATTGCGCACTATCAGTGGAGCCAGGCCGATTTTTGGTGGGCGATTCAGGTATACTGGTGACCAGCGTGGTTTATGTGAAACAAGGCGGTGAGAAGCGTTTCGTGATCGCCGACGCGGCGATGAACGATCTGATACGCCCAACCCTCTACGAGGCCTATCACGAGATCGTCGTAGTCTCGGACCCAAACGCCGAGCCGATTCCCGGGGTCTGTGATCTGGTTGGGCCGATTTGTGAGAGCGGCGACTATATCGCCCAAGACCGGGCGTTACCGACAGTCGCCGAAGGAGATTTGTTGGCTGTCCGGTCAGCTGGGGCCTATGGCGCGGTCATGTCTTCGACATATAACAGCCGCCCACTAATCCCTGAGGTAATGGTCAAGGGTGCCGAGTTCGCGATTGTTCGGCGCCGGCAAACCGTCGAGGAAGCCATGGCGTTGGAGCAGGTGCCGGACTGGTTCCGGTAGGAGCGGTTCGCCTGGAGTATCTGTCCTCCTTGGGGACATTCGTCGTCGCTGCGGGCTGCCCCCCGGCACGAACAAGATCCCTTTACAATACCCGGTCCAAAAGACCTTGAAGTCGCCGCGCCGCAGCCCGGGCGAATCTTAAGGTTACGGCCTTGCGCCGGGCGGCGGGTAGTTTTTCCACCACGGGCTCCCGCAGGATTTCGGCGCCAAACCGGTCAGCGATAATCACGCCGCAATTGGCATCATCTGGAAGCAGGTCGCGGGGAAAATCAGTCGCGACAGCGAAGTAAAACTTGTCACAGAACGCCAAATACTCCCACCATTTTCGATCACCCTTGAAGTCGGCGACTGAAGCCTTGACCTCGATCACTGTCACCAAACCGGCTCGATCGATACCGATCATGTCAACCCGGCGACCGCTTACCAGCGAGAATTCCGTCAGCACACCCTGGTCCAGGTCACCCAACAACCGGGCTGAGCCGCGCGTGATCGCGCGGGTAATGTCTGGAACCGAGTCCGCCAAATGCCGGCCACCCCTCTTCATTAGACCAAATTGAGTGCGCCCCACATGTCGGCGCCGTTGAGATTTCTGCCGCGTAGACCGATGCCCGCGCAATTCGAGTCATGCAAGACCACGCCCTTCAGATTGCAATCCCTAAGGTCGGCATTGGTGGAAGTGACAGGCCATCATCACGGCCTGATGCAGGCCCACCCTAACGAGCATGGCCTCCTGCAGATGGGCTCTATCAAAATGGCGAGGCAAGAATTGGCTGATCGAGCCCACGATTTGGACTATTCCAGCCTTGCAGCCGGAGAAATCCACCCGGCCAGATTCAACCGACTAAGTGTCACGCCGCGCAGATCGGTATTGCTCATATCAGCACCAATAAGGTCTACGAATGTTCCATCTGCCATTAGCAAGTCGCTTCCAGAAAGGTCAAAATTAGTCATCACCGCATCGGCAGGTCTGCTTCGGCGAGATTGAACGAGGCCAGGGCCTAACCGCTGACATCGCGGCGTCGCCAGTCAACGCGGATACCGTCGCGTTGGGCACTCCAGATCCACGTATTGTAGATTATCAGGGTCAACCTGCATGGCTTAGCTCAGGGGGTCCAGCAGCCGGGGCATGATTACGCCCATAGTCTCAAGCGTGTAGCGATCTATATCGTTGAATGCCGCGCGCCGGCAAGACCCGCGTCGACCAGGATCACATCGGTCAGACCCGCTACACTAAAACTGGCGCCGCGCAAGAAAATCCTGTCAAGCTTGCCCCCACGTGGATCGGCCGCAAACAAAGTTCATTCAGAGAGATCCGAACCGCGCAAATCCACGTTTTGCAGATTGGCGTCGTTGAGTTCCACCCCAATGAGAACGATCCCTCGAGGATCAAGAAACGACAGATCGCAGGAACCCAGGCTGGCTCGCCGGCCACTGCTTCTGCCATTTTGAAACAAGGTATGTTTTTCAACCGCAGCCAACAAATCACGTTGGCTTAGCTTTCGTAGCGCTACGGGAGCGGATGTTCCCTCGGTAACGAGGGCCCGCTGACCCGCAGTCACTTGGGTCGCAAGTACCAGCTCTAGGAGCGCGGCAGCATCGGATTCACCATGGTCCGTTCGCTCAAAACCAACTTTCTTAACGTCACGTTTGATGTCACAAAGTAGGGACATCAAACGTGACGCCGCGAGGGCTCTGCTCCGACACTGACAACCATTTGGTGCTCTGCGGAAAATTGTGAGCTACAAAATGATAAGTGGACTCCACCACCTCCTTGAGAGTATCGGATTTGCGGGAAAGGTCAATTTCCCAATTTTCAATCGCCTCGTCCCAAATCATCATTTTCTGATGCAACTCATCCCGCATCTCTCGGATATAGACCAATTGACGGTCAAAAGCCTTTAGCATGACCACAACATCATCGGCCTGTCCGTCGACCTGGGCGAAAACCCCACGAAAAGCCACGATTGGTGGACGGATCAGGACCTTTACTCGATTGATCTCCTCTATGAAGATACGGTCGTATTTGTACAGGCTGGCGACCTG
>JAPKDN010000930.1 GCA_028822575.1 Alphaproteobacteria bacterium
CACCCATCGCTATGAGCGCCCGTTCCGCATGCGGGTGCGCGATGTGCTGAATGCGCGCAACATGAATGACGCGCTGTTGGCTCTTTGCGCCACCAACCGCACGGTCTCAATGAATTTTATCGTCGCCCATGAAGACGGCGAGGCGATGGATGTGGAGGCCGGACCTGATCGTGCCGGCTTTATGTATCCGGAAGATGACGTGCTCACCCACTCCAATCATTTCTGCGAGCTCGATATCGATTCAGAAGTGACCAAGGTGTGGCAGAATAGCATGTACCGTAACAAACGGCTGGAGAAGCTGATCCGCAAGGGCCAGCAGATGGATGTGCAATCGATCCACGACTGCATGTCGGATCATTTCTCTCATCCCCATTCGATCTGCGCCCATGTGGATGAGAATGAGGCGGAGACCATGCATCTTGAGACGCGCAATTCCATCGTCATCGCCCTGAAGGAGCGCAAGCTTTGGGTGACCGATGGCATGCCTTGCGAGAATGAATATCAGGAAGTCAGCCTCGCCTCATAACAATAAAAACAAGCTACAAAAACAAGCCGGTGGTTTTCGGGAGAGTGAATAATGGGTAATACAAAAAAAGATATTCAAGTTTGCATCAACCCGCATTTCGACGCCGTGTCGCTGTGGCTCGGCTCGTTCGGTGGTGAGGATTCGCCGTGTGATATTTCGCGCGGTGTGTTCGCTGCCAAGCGCGGTGTGCCGCGCCTGTTGGAAATGTTCAAACGCTACGGCATCACCACCACCTGGGGCGTCACCGGCCATTCGGTCGAGAGCTTCCCGGCGCAGTTTGAGCAGATCGTCGCCGATGGCCACGAGATCGGCATCCATGGCTACTCACATGAAAACCCGCTCGCCATGACGCGCGAGCAGGAAGCGGCGGTGATCGACAAAACCATCGAGGTGGTAAAGAAAGTCACCGGCAAAAACCCGATCGGCTATATGGCGCCGTGGTGGGAACTCAGCAGCAATTCCATCGAGCTGTTGCTCGAACGCGGCATCAAATATGACGCCAGCCTGATGGAAGACGACTACCACCCCCATTGGCTGCGCACCGGCGATAGCTGGTCAAAGATCGATTATTCACGCGAGCCCGAAACCTGGATGAAGCCGTGGAAGGCCGGCACGGATGTGAAGCTGGTTGAAATCCCGGCGAGCTGGCATCTCGACGACGCGCCGGCAACCATGTTCGTCAAAGCCTTCCCCAACAGTCATGGCTGGGTCACCGGACGCCAGCTCGAGGAGATCTGGCGTGATCAGTTCGATTGGGTTTACCGTCACCACGACTACGCCGTTTTCCCCATCACCATCCACCCAGATAGTGCCGGCAAACCCCATGTACTGATGATGCTGGAGCGCCTGATCGAGCATATGATGGCCCATAGCGGCGTGCGCATGGTGACCATGGCGGACATGGCTGAGGATTTCGTCAGGCGCGCACCGTTTGGCTCGGGGATCGACCCGGCTGTTTAGTTTGACCCTCAAGCGGCGGGCGAGCGCGCCCGCTCTCTTTGGATTGGCCCTCAGACGCCGGGCGGTCGCATCCGCTCCCTTCGCTAACTCGTATTAACTCGGGCGGGCAGTCGCCCTTGCCGGAAGGCATTATGCGTTCCCGGGGGGTGCCATTTGATAGGGAGAGTTATGGGGACAGTATCCTTAATTAAAACGACAGCGAATAATTAAATATACTGTCCACATAACTCTCTAGGCTCCGCCTTAAACGCTAGGCTCCAGTAATTTCTCCAACAGGCTCGGGTCCAACGGATCCGCTGGTTTCTTT
>JAPKDN010000082.1 GCA_028822575.1 Alphaproteobacteria bacterium
CGGTTTGGGGGGTCATCGCGATTTCCATTCTCGTCATGTCCGTGGCGGCCCCTTGGATCGCGCCGCATGATCCCTTGCAATCAAATTCTAAGACCCTGCAAAAGCGCCCAGCACGGAGAATTTTTTCGGTACCGACCAGATAGGGCGCGACACGCTCAGTCGCACCATCCACGGCAGCCGAACCTCCCTGCTCGTGGCCATGGCGGCCGTGTTGATCGGAACCACTGGCGGCGCGCTGTGGGGCCTAGCGAGTGGATTTCTTGGCGGGCGATTCGATATCATCAGTCAGCGCATAATCGAGTTCCTTCAAGCCTTTCCCGACCTGATACTCGCGATGGCCATCGCCATGGCCCTGGGGTCCGGGACGACGACGGTGATTATCGCGATCGCCATCACCCGAATACCATTTGGCGGCCGAGTTATTCGCTCGGTGGTATTGTCCTTGAAAGAAATGGCTTACGTCGAAGCAGCTCGGAGCCTCGGCGCGTCCAATCTTCGGATCATGGCGTTCCATATTCTCCCACAATGCATCGCACCCTATCTCATTCTGGCGACGACCCATCTTGGGGTGGCGATCATCATCGAGGCATCGCTTGGTTTCCTGGGGGTCGGCATCCCACCACCGACGCCGACCTGGGGCAATATGCTCGCCGACGCCTTGAACGCCGGGCTGGTACCACCGTGGTGGCTGGTGTTCTTCCCAGGCATAGCGATCACCATCACGGTGCTGGCCTTCAATCTGTTCGGGGACGGAATCAGAGATGTTCTCGACCCAAGGTTGCGCGGATCGGTCTAAATACCAGGGCACGAGATGACGCTGAAATCAGCTGCCTAACAGTATTATATTTCCGCTCACTCATCTGAATTAGCAGCACCGTCCAGCACTGGAACAAACCCAAGGCCTTAGAAGTGTTCCAGGAGCAGTTGGGTTTTATGGTCACGGCAAAGTGCCTCCAGACAACCAACGACGTCATGGGGAAAATCAGACCTTCCACGGTCTTATGCCGAATAAGGATCGACGGTGAAAAAGGCGATCGGGTCGACGCCCTCGGTCTCGACGATCACGGCGCCTTTAACCGATCCCATGGGAATCTTCTTTTCCGCTCAAACCCCGAATGCAACCATCATTTTTTCAAGCCCACGCGGCATGAATTCAAGAAATCTAAATTCCGTGGACATCAAGCCGTCACACTCGCCACAGGATCGCCCCATAGCCCATGCATCGACGCCCCTTCAGGGATGCCATTCGGCCGTTGCCGGGCAAGCAGACACCGATGCTACGCGCCTGCGGTCAAGTTAACTCAATAGCGCTTTGAGGCCATCTATATAGGTTGGGTCCAAACCATGTTCCTGGGCCCCCTCGATCATCCAACCGACATAGCGTGGCGATGGCGCGAAAGGGCCACGTGGGCGGGCAACCTGATAAAGTTCAGCCCGCTCACATAGACCGGCGGCACTCAACACCAGATACGTCTCCCAGCGATAGAGACCCTTGTCGGCATCCTCCAGAAGGTCCGAGATCTCGATCTCGGTGCGAGGCACCCGGAACAGCACGCTAGGCACTATTACGCCCGGGGCTGGCATGATCGTGCTGAACCCACCGCGCAGATCATTGGAGTAACGGCGAAACTCGATCCGAAAATTAGGCAACTCGGCCAGCATGAGCGGTTCTCCGCCTGGGCAGGTCTCGCGAAGATAGGCTGTCGACATGTTGGAGCCATAGGAGAAAACAAAGCAGGGTGTCCGGTTTATCCGTCATCGAGCGGCGTCCTTCTCCATGGAATGTCGCAAGACCAACAGCATGCATAACAAAGCGACGCAAATCACGCTCAGCAGGACTAATGCAGCCGTAAACCCACCTGTAGCGTCATGCAGCAGGCCGATTACCAGAGGGCCAGAGACACCGCCTATTTCAGCGGCGGTGAAGAACAAGCCACCGGCGGTACCGGCCTGCTTGGCGCCGACGCCCGGTATCTCGACCAGCATCAGAAGCGCGACAGTCATCATCGCGCCGCGCGCCAATCCCTGCAGGATCAGTCCGGTGGCGAGCACCGGTCCCGGTTCCAGGTGCAGCAGAACGGTGGTGATCGCGCCGCCGGCGATCAACAGTGCCAGCACCTTTAGCCGCCGCTCCGGTGTCGCCAAGCGTGGGATCGTCAAGGCCGCCAGCACGCTGACTCCTGTCGGGATCGCGGCCCAGAACCCGGCGGTGGCGATTTCCAGGCCCTTGGAATGCAAAAGTTCAGGCAGCCAGTTGTTAAGCCCGTGATTGAAGAAAAAAATCCCGATGCTCATCACCAGCACGATCCGCACCGTTGGGATCGAGGCGAGACGGCCGAAGGTTTGCAAGATATTGCCCCGAGGCTCGGCCGCCAGCCGAGCTTCCATCGCGCGTGCCGCCGGATGCAAGGAGATCAAGATCCAGATCAGCCCAGCGAGGATGGTGAACCCGGCATAAGCGGTCACCACGAGGCGCCAATCATTGTCGAGCGCCGGCATCATCACGCTATTGGTCAATGCCATCGACGCGACCCCACCCATACCCGGCCCGGTAATGTAAATACCCATGGCGAGCCCGCGATCGCGGCCCTCGAACAACAACGCGATCAGTTTTGGCGCGCCGATAGAGATCATTGGGCCACCTAGCCCGAACACCGCGACCGCGAGAACTAACGTGAGTTGGCCCTCGGCCAGCCCCCTAAGGCCACCGGACAGCGCCATGAGCAACGCCGCGAGGAAAAGCCCCTTGGCCGGTCCAATCCGGTCCAACAACATGCCACAGGGCAGCGAGGCGCCGATATAAACGAACGGCCACGCCCCGAGCACCATGCCCATGGCCCCATAGCTCATGTCGAGATCGCGGGTGATCTCTGGCACCAGCGGTGCGATCGAGGCCACGGTGACACCAAAGCTGCAATAGATCAGCCACACCCCCGTCAGCATCACCCAGCGGTAGCCAAGGTGTGCGGCGTCCGGCGCGGCGGCGGGAGGGGTGGTTGTCGGAGAGAACGGCGTGGTGGTTTTCAAGGCGGGAACGCGGTCGGTTAAAGCAAGGACCCAGACATGCACCGGTTTCACCCCGTGAGCAAGAGGGTCGACCTCGTTGCCCGCATGGCGAGGATCAGGTCATGCGCTTTCCGCTTTGCAATTGAGGCGGGATCGCTAGACTGAGACCCAGCGTCCTAACAGGATTGATCCCGCGAAGGAGAGTTTCATGCAGTACCTGCACACGATGGTCCGAATCAGCAATGTTGAGGAGTCCATGGACTTCTATTGCACCAAGCTAGGCATGGTCGAAGTACGCCGAACCGAGAGCGAAGCTGGCCGTTACACCAATATCTTCCTTTGCGCGCCAGACGACACCGCCGACGCGAAGGCCAAGGATTGGGCACCAACCCTAGAACTCACCTACAACTGGGATCCAGAGGAGTATACCGGCGGGCGTAATTTCGGCCATCTCGCCTACCAGTGCGACGATATCTACGCACTTTGCCAGAAGCTCATGGATGCCGGCGTGGTGATCAATCGTCCGCCCAAGGAAGGCCGCATGGCTTTCATCCGCTCGCCCGACGGCGTGTCCATCGAGCTGCTGCAAAAAGGCGGTGCGCTCGAAAAAGCAGAGCCTTGGGTCAGCATGGGTAATACCGGGGCCTGGTAAGCTGGCCTCTTTTTAATATTGTCATCCCACCGCAAAACTGGATCCATTCCACTTAAGGGCCTGCTAGGACAATGGTTTGAAGATCGAACCATCTAAATCGGTGTCAACGTCCTGGGAATGGATCCCAGCCTGCGCCAGGATGACAGTGTGAATTTCGACCTGGCACGATATTATCAAAAGAGGCGCCCCCATGACCGAGCCAAGAATCTTCCCAGAAATCGCCTCCGTCCATGACTCGCTGACGGCGATCCGCCGCGACATTCACGCCCATCCCGAGCTTGGCTTCGAGGAGCAACGGACCTCGGCACTTGTTGCCAAAAAGCTTAAGGAATGGGGCCTGGAAGTCACCACGGGCATCGGCAAGACCGGTGTAGTTGGCACGCTTCGGGTTGGGAACGACACCCGCAGCATAGGCTTACGCGCCGACATGGACGCACTTCCAATCCCCGAGGCCAACACATTCGGTCACACCTCGAACAATCCCGGCGTGATGCATGCTTGTGGCCATGACGGGCACACTACAATGCTGCTCGGCGCCGCGCAGTATCTGTCCCAGACCCGCAACTTCGAGGGTTGCGTACATTTCATCTTCCAACCCGCCGAGGAAGGGATAGGCGGCGCCAAGGCAATGGTCGAGGATGGCCTGTTCGATCAATTCCCCTGTGACGCGATCTACGGCATGCATAACCGGCCCGGCGCTCCCAAGGGCCTGATCGGCATGCGGCCCGGCGCCGCAATGGCCGGTGGCGCGTTGTTCGATATCACCGTGCATGGCAAAGGCGCCCATGGCGCCCGCCCAGAAAGCGGCATCGATCCGACCATCATCGCCGCCCATATAGCCACCGCCTCGCAAACCATCGTCTCACGCAACGTCGACCCTCAGCAGATGGCGGTACTTTCAATCACTCAGATCAATGCCGGTGACGCCTATAACGTCATCCCGCATACCGCCTATATGAAGGGCACGGCGCGGACTTTCTCAAATGAAGTGATGGCCCAGCTCCAGGAAAACTTGACCAATATCGCCAAGGGCGTGGCCACGGGCATGGGCGCCGAGGTTGATGTCGACTTCCGCGTGGTGTTCCCACCGTTGATCAACAATGACGACGAGATCCAATTCGCTGGCGATGTCGCCACCGACCTAGTTGGCGAGGAGAATGTCGAACGGATGAACGGCCGGGTCAACGCATCGGAGGATTTCTCGTATATGTCCAATGTGGTGCCGGGCGCCTACGTGACCATCGGGCAGGGCACCGGCGAGGATGGCTGGGCCTGCGAGGTACATAACCCGCATTACGACTTCAACGATGAGATCATTCCGATCGGATCGAGCTATTTTGCGAAACTGGTGGAAACCCGGCTAGCGAAAGAGAACTAGGCGATCGGAGTTACCCGCAGCACCCTGGTCGTCCGGATCAAGCGACCCTCCAATTCGAGAGGCGTCGGCACCTCATAACTTCCAATTTCGCATAGGCCGATCGCGGGTAGGTAGGCCCGACCGGGATCGCCGATCAACACCAGGGCGCCGGCGTTGGCGTGGCGCGCGAGCCAAATAAGCATACGCTCGGCCATGGGACGCTCGTAGCAGACATCGCCAGCCAACACCACGTCCCAAAGCGGTCCGCCATCATCAGACAGGACTGGCTCCTCCAGCATGTCGCGCTGGACAATCTCAAGACCACGCGTCAGATCATTAGCCTCAGCGTTGAGCGCGATGGCGGCGACGGCATAAGCATCGATCTCGTTCGTCGTAACATGTGCAGCCAAAGCACAGAGCGCCGCCAACCCAACCATTCCGCCACCGGATGCCAAGTCTAGCACCCGTTTGCCGGCAACGGTTTCCGGCGCATCGATTATAAACCGCGCAAGCGCCTGACCACCAGCCCACGCAAAGGCCCAGAACGGCGGCGGCACGCCGGCAAGCACCAGCTCGGTCTCGGTCATCTCCCAAAGCCCCATGGCATCGGAGGCGAGATGGAGTTTTAGTTCGGGGACTAAAGGGGGATGTGTGAGTTCAGTGTTAGCTCGGATGAACGCGGTGGGGTCATTTGCTAACCCGGGCCGCGCGTTCATCCCACCAGGATCGCGACGGTGATGATATAGCCGAAATATCGGTTTGATCGGAATTTTGCCAGACAATCCTTGGGATCGTCGATATTCAACCGCCAGGCCTGCCAAGAAAGCTGTGCCGCCGCCGGGATCAGCAGCAGGTAGAAATACACGGGAAGTCCGGCTATCCAGCCCGCCACGATCAGGCCCGTCATGGTCAAACCATAAAAGATCCACAAGAACCGAACCGTTCGATCGCCCAGCGCCAAGGCCGAGGATTTCACTCCGATCAAGGCGTCGTCGGTCTTATCCTGATGCGCGTAGATGGTGTCATAGCCAAGGGTCCAGACGATTCCGGCGCAGTACAGCGCGACCGACGGCCAGCCCAGCGCGCCGGTCACTGCCACCCATCCCATCAAGGCACCCCAGTTAAAGGTCAACCCGAGCACGAATTGCGGCCAGTAGGTGACGCGTTTGAACAAAGGGTAGGTGAAAACTAGAGCCAACACCGACACCCCCATGATCCAGCTCGCCTGATTGAGCTGAAGCAAGACGGCCAGCCCTACCAGAAGTTGAACAACCAGGAAAATCAGAGCTTGCTTTATGCTGATATCACCATAAGCGATGGGCCGGCTAATGGTTCGGGCGACCTTCGCGTCGAAGTCACGGTCCCAAAGATCATTTACCGTGCACCCAGCGCCGCGCATCACCACCGCGCCCACACTGAACAAAAAATACAGCCGCGCGATTTCCCAGAGATCGCCGCTCTCCGGGCCAGTCCGCCAGCCCAGCGCCAATCCCCACCAGCACGGCAGCAGCAGCAGCCATGTACCAATCGGTCGGTCTAACCGCATCAACCGGGCGTAGGGCCTTGCAGCCGCTGGCAGCAATCGATCAACCCAATGGTCTGTCGGAATGTCGCTCGCGATTGTCATCCCGCCTGGATAGACCCGCTTGGAGGACGGGGCAAGGGGCGTCGCATTTGGGTTATCGGCTCCGCGCCGCCCAACCCCGTCCCTGGCGAACCCCATCGGCGAGGCTAACGGCCCCCTTGCCAATACGGCCTCGTGCAGCGCCGCGCTCGCCGTGGCGAGGATCGCACCCTCGGGCTCCAGAGTTAGCGCCCCGCCATCCCAAACAGTGATCCGGGCCAATGATGCATAACCAAGACAACCTGAATCAAAAAAATTCCATAACGTGTTGAATCGCAACCGCTCGTAGCCGGGTGTATGTGACCCGCAATAGTCATCGGGACCCGAGAGTGACGCGACTGTATCGGCCAAGATTTCTCGACCACTCGTGGTGACCGACTGACCGTTAAGCCAGCATCCACACTCGGCGAGGCCCAGGGTTCATTCATCGATCAGTGGCTGTTCGATGATCCCAAGCGCCAGTTTCTTGTTCTCGCAAAGTGTGACCAAAATCCCAAAGGTCGGCAGCGCGGCCGCGAATTGCTTCGTGCCGTCGATCGGATCAATCACCCAGACGAACTCCCGATCCGGACCAACCGAGCCAAACTCCGCTCCCAGAATGCCGTGCCAGGCCCTTCTTTTGTCAGGATCGCGCGCAAGGCCGCCTCAACCGCCTTGTCGATCACGGTGACCAGCCTGCCGTTCGACTTAATCTCCATAGCCAATCTGTCACGGCCTCTACGGATAATGTCGCACGCGGTATTGGCGAGACGTTCGGCGAGGTCAATATAGTCGCGAGCTGTCATGGTGTGCATCCTCGTGGCACGAAGTTGATAGACCTTAGCGCTACCCCAGCCGCGCCAGAAACGTTGCCAACCATTGTGGATGTGATCGCCAGCGTATTGCCCAAAACCTCGCGCTGGCAGACCTTTGGAGAACACGACCAAACGCCTCTTTCAGGAGTTCCCCCATGCCCCAGGGTCCGCTTTCCGGCATCAAAGTCATCGAGTTTGGCCAAAACCTGGCCGGCCCCTATTGCGGCCAAATCCTCGCTTTTCTTGGCGCCGAGGTGATCAAGATCGAACGCCCCGAGGGCGATGACGCGCGACGTTGGGGCCCGCCTTTCGCGAACGAGAAGGAAGGCGCGCCGGCGGTGGTCTTCGTCGCCCTCAATCGGGGCAAAAAGAGCATGGTGATCGATCTGCGCGAGGACACCCAACGCGACGAGTTGGTGGAAATGATCGGCGAGGCTGATGTGTTCGTGCACAACCTGCGCGTCGACGTGCCGAAACGTTTCGGTTTTGACGCCGAAAGTTTGACCAAACGGTTTCAGGCCCTGATCTACGCCAACCTCGGCGCCTTCGGCCATAAGGGGCCGTGGCGGGATCGACCGGGCTATGAGCCGATTATTCAGGCTGTCGCCGGGTTAATGTCGGTAAACGGCGACCCAGTGGCGCCACCGGCCCGGGTCGGCGTGTCGATCATCGATCTATCGACGGGGATGTGGACCGCGATTGGTATCCTCGCCGCGCTTTCACAGCGGGCCGCGACCGGCAAGGGCACGGTGGTCGACACGTCACTTTTCGAGACTGGGCTGATGTGGGTTTCGACCCACGCCGCGCAGTTTAGCGCCAGCGGCGTGCCGCCGCGCCGGCTATCATCCGGCCATCCATCACTCGCGCCCTACCAGACTTTCGAATGCTCCGATGGCCCCCTGATGGTATGCCCGGGCAACGAGCGCTTGTTCCAGAAATTCGCTAAGATCCTGGACCTCGAGCACTGGCTCGACGATCCCCGCTACGCCACGAATTCAGTGCGCGTCCAACGGCGTAACGAGGTCAACGGGATCGTCGGCGATATCATGGCCAAACAGCCCCGTGCCTATTGGACTGAGAAACTCGACGCTCTTGGGGTCCCAAACGGACCGCTAAACACGGTGCCGGAAGTGTTGGAACTGGCCCAAACCGCCGCGCTGGGTATGATGTTCCAACCCTATGCCGACAGCGCCGGGCAATATCATGGTCTGCCGATCAGCTTCGATGGCCATCGCGCGGGAGATGATTCCACCGCGCCGGGTTTGGGGGAGTGTTAGAGAACGGCGAACCCTGGAAACAGCTCCAATTCTACCGAGCAACCAAGAGCGGAAGCCAGGATCACGTCACTCTAATCCCCCTGCCGTTGCACCCGCCAGGCGCCGATAATCACGGCCAGGGCGACTAACGGAACAGCTATGGTCAACAACAGCACCATGTCATAGCCGCCAACCGCCCAAACTAGGGAAGCGACGGTTGGCGCGAAAGCCGAACCGGCGACGAACCCCATTGCCAGCAAGCCGGAGATCACACCAAAATCCTTGCGTCCCAAAAGCTCGGCCACCACCGTTGGCCGGATGATGCTGAGCACCCCTGCCCCGGCGCCTTGCAGAATCACGAAGGGGATAATCAGCATCGCAATCGACGTCGACAGGTAGACCGCCGTCCCGGCCAACGACATCGAAGTAAAGCAGGCACAACAGATCACTAGCACCGAGACATGACGTTCCACCGCGATCATCGCCAGACGGCCCGCCACCTGCATTGGTCCGAACATCGAGGCTGCGAATACCGCCGTGTCCTCTCCCAACCCGCGATCAGCCATGATGGGGAGCATATGGCTAACGATCAGGCCGTGATCTAGCGCCAGCAAGGTGAAGGCGATACCGATCATCCAAAAGGTCGCGGTGCGCATGACGCCGATCGCCGCCCCAGCGTCGGTGCTTGCCTTGGGCGCCGATTGCCGGGCGTTCTGAATCGCGAAATGGCAACCGTAAAGGATCAAGGGCACGCAGATCAGCAACACCACCGCCGCGAAAACCACCACCGTTCCCCGCCACCCCATCAGACCCGTCAG